>NZ_JBBKTQ010000023.1:0-93126 GCF_037890035.1 Ramlibacter sp. AN1133 | reverse complement strand
GCCCCCCCCCCCCCCCCCCCCCCCCCCCCCCCCCCCCCCCCCCCCCCCCCCCCCCCCCCCCCCCCCCCCCCCCCCCCCCCCCCCCCCCCCCCGCCCCCGGAAGGCAAATCCACGCCACGAAACAACGAAACCCGTCCCCGACGCGACGCCCCGTCGGGCTTCTACGCATGCACTGCACACCAGCTTTCGACTAACGTTCCCCGCTTCAGGACCCAAGCAACCATGCCCCGCCCGCATCACCAGTTCTGGCCCCGCCGCCTGCCCCACGCGCTCACGCTGCCTGCCACGTCCCTCTGGGACAACCTCGCCACCAGCGCCCGGCGCTACCCCGACAAGCCGGCGATCGTGTTCTTCGGGCGGGTGCTTGCGTACGCGGAAGTGCAGCGCCAGGCCGAACGCCTCGCCGCCCGCCTGCACGCGCTGGGCGTGCGCAAGGGCGACCGGGTGATGCTGGACATGCAGAACTGCCCCCAGCTGCTGATCGCGCACTTCGCCATCCTGCGCGCCAACGCGGTCGTCGTGCCGGTCAACCCGATGAACCGCGCGGAGGAATTGAAGCACTACATCACCGATCCCGACGCCAAGGTCGCCATCACCACCGGCGACCTCGCGCCCGAGATCGCCAAGGCCAACGCGCAACTGCCCGAGGCCGACCGGCTCGCACACCTGATCGTCACGCAGTTCACGGATGCCTTCGATCCCGCCGCGCCGCACACGGGGCCGATGCCGGAGACCTGGAAGCCGTGGCTGCTCACGCGCCATCCGCTGCCCGCGATCCCCGGCGGCAGCGTGATCGCGTGGAGCGACGCCATCGCCAACGACCTGCCGCTGCCGCCGCTCGAAGTCGGCCCGGCGGACCTCGCGGTGCTGCCCTACACCAGCGGCACGACGGGCAACCCCAAGGGCTGCATGCACCCTCACCGCAGCCTCATGCACAACGCGATGGCGAGCTGCTTCTGGGGCAACGCCACGCCCGAAGCCGTGACGCTGCTGGTCGTGCCGATGTTCCACATCACCGGCATGGTGAGCCTGATGCACGCGAACATCTACATCGGCGCCACCATCGTGATGATGCCGCGCTGGGACCGCGACGTCGCCGGCTGGCTGATCTCCAACTGGAAGGTCAGCTCCTGGACCAACATCCCGACGATGGTGATCGACCTGCTCGCGAGCCCGAACTTCGCGCAGTACGACCTCTCCAGCCTGCAGCACATCGGCGGTGGCGGCGCGGCGATGCCGCAGGCCGTGGCGCAGCGCCTGCAGGAGCAGTTCGGCCTGAGCTACGTGGAGGGCTACGGCCTCACCGAAACGGCCGCACCGTCGCACAGCAACCCGCCGGACGCCCCCAAGCAGCAGTGCCTGGGCATCCCGTTCCTGAGCTGCGACGCGCGCGTGGTCGACCCGGACACGTTCAGGGAACTGCCGCCCGGCGAGCAGGGCGAGATCATCATCCACGGCCCGATGGTGTTCGACGGCTACTGGAAGCGCCCCGAGGCCACGCAGGCCGCCTTCATCGAGTTCGAGGGCAGGCGCTTCTTCCGCTCGGGCGACCTCGGACGCACCGACGAGGACGGCTACTTCTTCCTGACCGACCGGCTCAAGCGGATGATCAATGCGTCCGGCTTCAAGGTGTGGCCGGCGGAGGTGGAAGCGCTCATGTTCCGCCACCCCGCGATCCAGGAAGCCTGCGTGATCTCCGCGCGCGACAGTTACCGCGGCGAAACGGTCAAGGCCGTCGTCGTGTTGCGTCCCGGCCACCGTGGCCAGGTCAGCGAACAGGACATCATCGACTGGTGCCGCGAGAACATGGCGATCTACAAGGTGCCGCGCATCGTGCAGTTCGTCGACGCGCTGCCCAAGAGCGGCAGCGGCAAGGTGATGTGGCGTTCGCTGCAGGAAGCCGAAGCCCGCGGCTGACCGCAGACGCCGACGCCGGACGCCGGCGGCCCCAAGTGTCGGAAACTGCCTACATGGGGGGCCCTGCGCAGCCGTTAGGATTTCCGCGCAGCCGCACGTCGTGAGCGGCTATTGGCACTGGATGAGACGCAACAGACCGACCGCCCCCGTTCCCGACCAGGGCCGCGCATCGACCGGCATCCCTGGGCTGGACCACGTCCTCGGCGGCGGGCTTCCACTCAATCACCTGTACCTCGTGGAGGGCAATCCGGGTTCGGGCAAGACCACGCTGGGCCTGCAGTTCCTGCGCGACGGCGCGGCCCGTGGCGAAAAGGGGCTGTACGTCACGCTCTCCGAGACGGCGCAGGAGTTGCACACCGTCGCCGCCTCGCACGGCTGGAGCCTCGACGGCATCGAGCTGTTCGAGCTGGTGAGCGACGAAGGCCTGGGGGTCGAGGCGGAGCAATCCATCCTGCATCCGTCGGAGATCGAGCTGGGCGAAACGGTGCGCGGCGTGATGGGCGTGGTGGAAAGCCTGAAGCCCGAGCGCGTGGTGTTCGACAGCCTGTCCGAGATGCGCCTGCTGGCGCAGAACCCGCTGCGCTATCGCCGCCAGGTGCTGGCGCTGAAGAAGTTCTTCGCCGAGCAGGGCTGCACCGTGATGCTGCTGGACGACCGCACCAGCATGGGCAGCGACAGCGAGCAGCAGTTGCACAGCATCGCGCATGGCGTGATCGCGATGGAACAGGCGGTGGACCAGTACGGCCCCGAGCGCCGGCGGCTGCGCGTGATCAAGATGCGCGGCATCAAGTACCGCGGCGGCGAGCACGACTTCGTGCTGGACACCGGCGGCATCGCGGTGTTCCCGCGGCTGGTGGCGGCCGAACACCGCATGCAGCCCCAGGCCAGGGTGGTCGGCACCGGCATCGACAAGCTCGACGCGCTGATGGGCGGCGGGCTGGCCTGCGGCAGCAACACCCTGTTCATCGGCCCTTCGGGCGTCGGCAAGACCACCACGGCGCTCGCCTGCACGCTGGCGGCCCTGCGCCGCGGCGAACGGGCGGCGTACTACCTGTTCGACGAAGGACTGTCGACGCTCGTCATCCGCGCCAAGGCGCTCGGCATGGACGTGCAGGAGTACCTCGCGGCCGGCCAGCTGAAGATCGTCCCGCTCGACCCGGCGGAGGTCTCGCCCGGCGAGTTCTCGCACATGGTGCGCGCGGCCGTCGAGGAAGACGCGGCCACCACCATCGTCATCGACAGCCTCAATGCCTACCTGCAGGCGATGCCCGGCAGCAAGCACCTGATGCTGCAGATGCACGAGCTGCTGACCTACCTGAACCACCACAACGTCGTGACCATCCTGGTCCTCGGGCAGCACGGGCTGCTGGGCGAGATGCGCGCAGAAGTGGACATGAGCTACCTGAGCGACGCGATCCTCCTGTTCCGCTTCTTCGAGGCGCGCGGCCACCTGCTCAAGGCGGTGTCGATGGTCAAGAGCCGTACCAATTTTCACGAGCCGACGATCAGGGAGTTCCGCATGAGCCCGCAGGGCGTGGAGGTGGGCCAGGCGCTCACCGATTTCGAAGGCGTGCTCAGCGGCGCCACGGTGTACCGCGGCAACATCCCCCTGCTGGGCGACCGGAAGGGCACGCGATGAAGGAACTGCGGGTCCTGATCCACGCGCCGCGCGGGCGCGACGCCTCCGTGGTGCAGGGCGTGCTGCAGCACCAGCACGTCGACTCGCAGGTGTGCGCCACCGAGGAGGAACTGCTGCAGGCGCTGATGGAAGGCGCCGCCGCCGTGATCCTGACGGAGGAAGCGCTGCCGCAACTGCACTCCGACGATCGCCTGCTCGAATGGCTCAAGTCGCAGCCGCCGTGGTCCGATTTCCCCTTCGTCGTGCTCGCCACCAAGCGCGAGGGGCGGCGGCCGGAGAAGGACCTGCGCTCCCTGCACAGCCTGGGCAACTTGGTACTGCTGGAGCGGCCGCTCAACGCCGAGACCCTCGCCAGTGCCGCCGAATCGGCGGTGCGCGCGCGCCGGCGCCAGTACGCGGCGCGCGAGCACCTGGAGGAACTCAAGCGCACGCGCGGCGAACTGGAACGCCTGAACGGCGAACTGGAAGACCGCATCCTGCTGCGCACCCGCGAGCTCGCCAGCGCCAACGATCGCCTCATGAAGGAGATCAACGAACGCGAGCGCGCGCAGGCCGCGCTGACGCAGGTGCAGAAGATGGAGGCGATCGGCCGGCTGACCGGCGGCATCGCGCACGACTTCAACAACCTGCTGCACGTGGTCAACATGAACCTCGAGCTGGTCTCCCTCTACGCCAAGGAGGAGAAGGTCAAGCCCGTGGTCGAGAGGGCCAAGAGCGCGGCGCGTCGCGGCGCCCGCCTCACCAACCAGCTGCTCTCGTTCGCGCGCAGCCAGTCGCTGCTGCCCAAGCTCACCCGCGTCAACCAGCTGCTGCTGGGGATGAAGGACCTGCTGGAGATCTCCGTCGGTTCCGGCGTGGAGGTGGAACTGGACCTGTGCGAGGAAGATGCCACCGTGGTGCTCGATCCGAGCCAGATGGAGATGGCGATCCTGAACCTCGCCGTCAACTCGCGCGACGCGATGCCGCAGGGCGGCAAGCTGAAGATCACCACCGGCACGCGCTTCCTCGACGACGACCGCGACCTGGCCGCGGGCGACTACGTGCTGGTGAGCGTGACGGACAGCGGCGCCGGCATCCCGCCCAACATCCTGCCCAAGGTGTTCGATCCGTTCTTCACCACCAAGCCGGTGGGCCGGGGCACCGGGCTGGGCCTGAGCCAGGTGTACGGCTTCGCCCGCCAGTCCGGCGGCCTGGCGCGCATCCGCAGCGAGGAAGGCCAGGGCACGACGGTCGAAATGCTGTTCCCCGAAGCCGACGCCGACGCCGACGAACAGGTCGCGAGCAAGCAGCAGCCGGCGGTGCCGGCGCTGGCGGGCGCCTGCCACATCCTGGTGGTGGAGGACGACCCCGACGTGCGCCGCGTGATCGTGGAGTGCCTGAGCCTGATCGGCTACAAGGTGACCGAGGCGGCGAACGGCAGCGAAGCGCTGGCCTCGCTGGCGGCGGCCAGGCCCGACCTGATGGTCGTCGATTACGCGATGCCGGACATGACCGGCGCCGAGGTGATCTCGGAGTCGCGCAAGATGGTGGGCGACCTGCCTGTGATCCTGGCCACCGGCTATGCCGACATGGCAGCCGTGGAGCGCCTGGCCGGCAGGCCGCGCATCCTGCGCAAGCCCTTCGACATCGCGGCGCTGGGAGACGCGGTCAGCAGCGTGCTGGAGGCCGCGCGGGAGAAGGCGGAGGCGGAGGCGGGGAGCGTCTGACTGCCATCCCCGCGCAGGCGGGGGCCCAGGGAACGCGCGCAGCGCGTGAAGACGCAAGCCCTGGATTCCCGCCTTCGCCGGAATGACGGCCTTGCTATCGCCTGGCCTTCATCACCAGCGTCCCGACCGCGATGCCCAGCGCGAAGAACGCGTACACGTTGGACATCTCCGGCCGGCCCAGGCGGTGCTCGAAACCGGGCGTCAGGCGCTTCGGCGTGAGCTGGTAGTCGACGATGGCTGCCACCGTGGCGAGGGTCACCGCGCCGGCCACCGCCGGCAGCGGCTCCTTCGCCTCCTCGCGCGCACCCCAGGCCTTCGCGTACAGCACGCCCCAGAAGATCGACGCGGCGTGGTGCGTCAGGTAGCCGGTGAGCGTGTAGAGCAGGCTGGCCTGGTCCTGCCGCAGCGCGCGGTCGCCGAAGAACCAGTGGCTGACCGCGTTCACGGGCGCGGCGGGCTGGCCGCGGCGATGGCCGGCCCAGGCCAGGTAGGCCGCCGAGAAGGCGCTGGCGAGGCTGCCGGACACGAGGCCCTCGCGAAAGGCTTGTTTCCAGGTTGGCATGGGCGCAGTCTAGGCAAGGCCGCGCATCCCGGGGGTCCACGCTCTCAAGGCGTAACGCGTTCCCATGGGCGTCGGCGCTGGCTAGACTTCGCCTGCCATGCGGGTCCTGCTCACGGGTGCCACGGGGTTCATCGGCCGCGCCGTCGCGCAGGCCTTGCGCCAGCGCGGGCACACGGTGGTGCCGGCCACGCGCCGGCCGCCACCCGGCGGGGAGGAATACGTGCAGGCGGACTTCGCGAGCGTGCCTTCGCGCGAATGGTGGCTGCCGCGGCTGGCCGGCATCGATGCGGTCGTCAACGCGGTCGGCATCCTGCGCGAGCAGGGCGACCAGACCTTCGAGGCGCTGCATCACCGCGCGCCCGCCGAACTTTTCCACGCCTGCGACGCCGCCGGCGTGAAGAGCGTGGTGCAGGTTTCCGCCCTGGGGGCCGACGCCAGCGGCCGCACCGGCTACCACCGCAGCAAGAAGGCCGCGGACGACGTGCTGCGCTCGCTGCCGCTGCGCGCCGCGATCGTGCAGCCCTCGCTGGTGTACGGGCCCGGTGGCCCCAGCGCGGGGCTGTTCGACAAGCTGGCCGTCGCGCCGGTGCTGCCCTTCCCGGACGGGGGGCGCATGACCGTGCAGCCGGTGTACCTGGCCGACGTGGTGGAGGGCATCGTGCGGCTGGTGGAGGAGCCGCCGGAGGAGGTGGTCACGTACGCGTTCGCGGGGCCGCAGCCGGTGGCGCTGGCCGCCTACCTGGGCGCGCTGCGCGAGGCGATGGGCGAAGCGGGGCGCCAGTGGATCGTGCCGATCCCCGCGGCCTTGTTCCGCGCCGCCGCCACGGTGGCGGGCATGGTGCCGGGCAGCATGCTCGATCGCGACACGGCCGACATGTTGCTGGCCGGCAACGCCACGCCGGACAACGGGCTGCCCCCGCTGCTTCGGCGCGCGCCGCGCGCACCCCGCGACTTCATCGCGCCCGTGCTGCGCGAGGGCGCCCGCCGCGAGGCGGCGCTGGACCTGTGGCTGCCCGTGCTGCGGCTGGCACTCGCCTTCCTCTGGATCTGGACAGCGATCGTCTCCTTCGGCCTGTACCCCGTGAGCGACAGCCTGGCGCTGCTGGCGCGGGTCGGCCTGCATGGTGCACTGGCGACAGTCGCCCTGTATGGCGCGGCGCTGCTGGATCTGCTGCTGGGCCTGCTCACGCTGGCCGCGCCCGCGCGCTGGCGGCGCGGGGTGTGGCTGGCGCAGCTGGCGCTGGTCGGCGCCTACACGGTGCTCATCTCCATCTTCCTGCCCGAATACTGGCTGCATCCCTACGGGCCGGTCACCAAGAACCTGCCCATCCTTGCACTCATCGCGCTGCTCTGGTCGCTGGAGCCGCCGGCGCGCGGGAGAAGGGATTGATGGATTACATCGTGGTGAAGTGGCTGCACGTGCTGTCGTCGACGATCCTGTTCGGCGCCGGCATCGGCTCGGCCTTCCACCTCTTCGCCGCCTCGCTGCGGGGGCACACGGCGGGGGCGGCGGGGTCGGCACGCAACGTCGTGGTTGCCGACTGGATGCTCACCACGCCGGCGGCGGTGGTGCAGCCGGTGACGGGGCTGTGGCTGGTCGACCGGCTGCAGATCCCGATGTCCACGCCGTGGGTCGCGTGGTCGCTGGCGCTCTATGCGGTCGCCATCGGCTGCTGGCTGCCGGTGGTGCGGATCCAGATCCGCATGCGCGACGTGGCCGTCGCCGCCGAAGGCGCGCGCGAGCCGCTGCCGCGCACGTACCGGCGCCTGTTCCACTGGTGGACGGGCCTCGGCTTCGCCGCGTTCTTCCCTTTCGTGTTCATCTTCTGGCTGATGGTGGCCAAGCGCCTGCCGTGGGCCGGCTGACATCGCCATGCGCCAAGAAGAAGTCCTGGACTGCCTGATCGTCGGCGGCGGCGCCGCGGGCCTGACCGCCGCCGTCTACCTGGGTCGCTACCGCCGCCGCGCACTGGTGCTCGATTGCGGCGGCAGCCGGCTGCGCAAGATCCCGCGCACGCGCAACGTGCCCGGATTCCCCGACGGCATCGAAGGCCCCGAACTGCTGCGCCGCATGCAGGAGCACGCGGGCAAGTACGGCGTGCCGACCGCGCACACCGAGGTGCAGCGGATCACGAAGCTCGCGGACGGCAGCTTCCGCGCCGAGAGCGCGGAGGGCGCCTGGCGGGCCCGCTTCGTGCTGCTGGCCACCGGCGCGCGCGATGTCGAGCCGGAGATCGAGGGCCTGCACGACGCCATGCTGGCCGGCCAGGTGCGCTATTGCCCCGTGTGCGACGGCTTCGAGACGCAGGACCAGCGTGTCGCCGTGCTCGGTCGCGCCGGCCACGGGCTGCGCGAATCGCTCTTCATCTCCGGCTTCGGCAACGAGGTGACGTGGCTGTCCATGGCGACGCAGGAGGAGGTGGGCATGCCGGAGCTGGCGCGCCTGCGCGAAGCCGGCGTGCGCCTCGCCGACAGTCCGCCGCACCGGATCGAATGCGGCGTCGACAACTGCGGCGTGCGGGTGGAACTGCAGAACGGGCAGGTGCTGGCGTTCGACACGCTGTATCCCGCGCTGGGCCTGCACCATGCGTGCGACCTCGCCACCGCGCTGGGCGCGCGCTCACGCCCCGACGGCCAGCTCGAAGTGGACGCGCACCAGCAGACCACGATCGCCGGCCTCTATGCGGCCGGCGACGTGGCGATGGACCTGAACCAGATCAGCGTCGCGACCGGGCATGCGGCGATCGCGTCGACGGCGATCCACAACCGGCTGTAGGCGGGTGGGCCCTGCTGCAGCGACGTTTGGAGACTCTGTGCCCCCTTCGAAGTGCGGGGTACGTCGCGGCAGGCGCGGCGCGGTGCGGGCCCGCGGAGGCGGACAGGGACCCGTCCTGGTCCGGTCCGCAGGCCACCGGATGCGATCGCAACCTGCGGTCCGGCCCAGCCGGTACCATGGCGCACCACAGGCGGAGCCCGCATGAAGATCACCGGCGTCGAACCCTTCATCCTGCACGTGCCCGTCACGGGTTCGCAGATCGCGGACAGCACGCACAGCATCACGCACTGGGGCGTGGTGGGCGCGCGTATCGATACCGACGCGGGCCTGGCGGGCTACGGCTTCACCGGCACGCACGCCCACCTGCCCGGTGACCAGCTGATCACGCGCTGCATCGCGACCTGCCATGCGCCGCTGCTGGTGGGCGAGGACGCGCGCGAGGTGGGCAAGCTGTGGCACAAGCTGGCGCGCAACCCCGCGCTGCAGTGGATCGGCCGCGCCGGCATCACCACGCTGGCCCAGGCCGCGATCGACGTGGCGCTGTGGGACCTGAACGCCAAGGCCCAGGGCGTGCCGCTGTGGAAGCTGCTGGGCGGGCCGGCGCGCGACAAGGTCCGCGCGTACAACACCGACATCGGCTGGCTCTCGATCGCCGACGCGGACCTCGTGAAGGGCGCGGTGCGCGCGGTGGAGCAGGGCTTCACCGGCATCAAGATCAAGGTGGGATCGACCGTCGAACGCGACATGCGGCGGCTGGCCGCGGTGCGCGCGGCGGTCGGCGCGGAGGTGACGCTCGCCGTCGACGGCAACGGCAAGTGGGACCTGGCGACCTGCCTGCGCTTCTGCCGCGGCGCCGAGGAGCACGACGTGTACTGGTTCGAGGAGCCGCTCTGGTACGACGACGTCAAGGGCCACGCGCAGCTCGCGCGCGCCACGCGCATCCCGGTGGCGCTGGGAGAGCAGCTGTACACGCAGGACGCCTTCGCCGAGTTCTTCCACCAGCAGGCGATCCATTGGGTGCAGCCGGACGTGACGCGCATGGCCGGCCTGACCGAGGTGCTGCGCGTGTGCGATGCGGCGCATGCGTACCGCCTGCCGGTGGCGCCGCACGCGGGCGACATGAGCCAGGTGCACGTGCACCTCGCCCACGCGCATCCCGCGGTGCAGGTGCTGGAATACATCCCCTGGATCAAGGACTGCTTCACCGAGCCGGCCGAGGTGGCGGCGGGCTTCTTCCGCCGGCCGCAGCAGCCCGGGGCCGGCACGACGCCGACGCCGCAGGCTTGGGAGCGCTTCCGGCAGCCTGCCGCATGAGCGCCGCCCGGCTGCCCGAAGGCGCTCGCCCCCGCCGCTTGCGGAGGGGGGAGGCGGAGCACGCAGTGCGGAGCCTGGGGGAGGCTTTCCAATGAAGCTCGCCGGCTCCGACGCGCAAGCGGAACTGGGCAAGCCGGCGGGCGGCTGGCGCCGGCGCGCGTTCGAGATCATCTTCGAGTCGGACACGCCGGAAGGCCGCTTCTTCGACAAGTGCATCATCGTCGCGATCCTCGTGAGCGTGGCGGTGGTGATCGTCGACAGCGTGCCTTCCTTCCGCAGCCGCCACCGCGACGCCTTCGACGTTGCCGAGTGGTTCTTCACCGCCCTGTTCACGGTCGAATACCTCGCGCGCATCGTGAGCGTGCAGCGGCCCTGGCGCTACGTGCGCAGCTTCTTCGGCATCGTGGACCTGCTGTCGGTGCTGCCGACGTACCTGGCCATCTTCCTGCCGGAGACGCATGCGCTGATCGACGTGCGGATCCTGCGGCTGCTGCGGATCTTCCGGATCTTCAAGCTGACCGACTACGTGGAGGAGTACCAGATGCTGGCGGAGGCCCTCGCGGCGAGCCGGCGCAAGATCCTGGTGTTCCTGTCCGCGGTGCTGATGGTGGTGCTGATCCTCGGCACGCTGCTGTACGTGGTGGAGGGGCCGGAGCACGGATTCAAGGACATCCCGACCTCGGTGTACTGGGCCGTCACGACGATCACGACCGTCGGCTTCGGCGACATCACGCCCAAGACGGATGCGGGACGCTTCATCGCCTCGGTGATGATGCTGATCGGCTGGGGCACCCTGGCGGTGCCGACCGGCATCGTCACCGCCGAGATGACGGTGCGGCGGCTGCCCCCCGCCACGCCGCCGCGCGTGTGCGAGAACTGCGGCGTGGGCGGCCATGCGGGAGATGCGCGCTACTGCCGGCTGTGCGCGGCGCCGCTCGTCCAGCCGCCTCGGGAAAACGCGCAGTCGCCGCCACCGGGCCTGCGCTAACGTGGCGTCCCTTTTTCGAGGAGACCCCCATGCGCCAATCGCTCGTCCTCATCGCCGGCGCCGTCCTGGCCGCGTCCGCCTGGGCCCACAACTGCCCGAACGAGATGAAGGCCATCGACGCCAAGCTCGCGACCAAGCCCAGTCTCTCGAAGGAGCAGATGGAGAAGGTCACCAAGCTGCGCAAGGAGGGCGAGGAGGCCCACAAGGCCGGCAAGCACGATGCGTCGATGAAGGAGCTGACGGAGGCGAAGAAGATCCTGGGGATCTGATCAGGCGATCTCGGCCCCGCGCTGCGCGAGCAGCTCGCGCAGCACCGAGCGGTGGCAGTGCTGCTCGTCCTCGCAGTAGCAGCCCACGGCCAGCGAAGTCTGGTGCGACAGCGCCGCCAGCAGGTCCAGCACGCGGCTGGCCTCCGGCTGGTTCATCTCGGCCTGGTACTTGCGCTTGAACGCCGCCCATTCCTTGTCGGTCCGGGCGGCGCGGCCTTGCGCCATCAGGTCGGCACTCGGTGCCAGGTTCGGCAGCCAGGTGTCGTAGTAGTCGCGGCTGGCGAACTCCTCCTTCGGTACGCCGCGCGGCGGCCGCCGCACCGTGCCCAGCCGCAGCCCTTCGCCGGGCGCGCGCGGGGTTCCGAGCTGGACGATGCGGATGGGCATGCGGCGAAGCGTAGCAGGATCAGGTGGCGCCGGTGTTCTTCAGCCCCAGCACGTCGATGCGTTCGATCGAGGGCGGCTTGCTGAACAGCTCGTCCGCCTTGGCCATCAGCGCCTGCGCGATCGGGCCTTCCAGGTGGTTGGTCACCCCCTGCTGGTCGTGGAAGGCGTCGAACACGCCGAAGGTGCTGGGGGACAGGCGCAGCGCGAACCAGATCGGCGTGGTGGCTTCCTCCTGCGCTATGCGCAGGCCGGCCTGCAGGAACGCGGCGACCTGGTCTTCCTTGCCGGGCCTGGCTTCGAGCCGAACGAAGAGGGCATGCTTGATCATGGAGAGCTCCTTGGGGCTATCGCCACGTTGGCGACGGGGAGGACTCTAGGCCGTGCAGGCCTCGCGCGGAACGGTCAGAATGGACTCGTTTCATAGCGATCCTGCCAACCATGAACATCGCCGTGCTGGCGCTCGACGGCGCCTTCGATACCGGGCTCGCGGCCGTGATGGACGCCTTCACGACCGCCAACGAGCTGGCGCAGATGCAGGGCCTGGGCTCCCTGCGTTTCGATGCGCGCATGGTGGGCGTGCGCCGGCGCGTGCGCACCGCGCAGGGCATGCAGGTGCCCGTGCTCGCCGCGGATGCCATCGCCGCGCCCGACTGGGTCGTGGTGCCCGCCATCGGCACCAAGATGCCCGCGCCGCTGCAGCAGGCGCTGCGCCGGCCCGACGTGCGCGATGCGGCCGCAGCGCTGCGCGCGTGGCACGCCGGCGGCGCGCGCATCGCGGCGGCGTGCATCGGCACCTTCGTGCTCGCGGAGTCCGGCCTGCTCGATGGCCAGCGCGCCACCACCACCTGGTGGCTCGCGCCGCTGTTCCGCCAGCGCTATCCGCGCGTGCTGCTCGACCAGTCGCGCATGGTGGTGGGCTCGGGGCCGTTCCTCACCGCCGGCGCGGCGCTGGGGCACATGGACATGGCGCTGGCCCTGGTGCGGCAGGCCAGCCCGGAGCTGGCGGCGACGACGGCGCGCTACCTGGTGGTGGATGCGCGGGCCTCGCAGTCGGCCTATGCCATCGCCGACCACCTGGCGCACAGCGATCCGCTGGTCGAGCGCTTCGAGGCCTGGGCGCGGCACCGCCTCGATGCGGGCTTCTCGCTCGACGACGCGGCCAGCGCCCTGGCGACCAGCAAGCGCACGCTGGCGCGCCGCATGAACGACGTGCTGGGCAAGTCGCCGCTGTCGTACTTCCAGGACCTGCGGGTGGAGCGCGCCGTGCACCTGCTCAAGACCAGCAGCGTGAACCTCGACCGCATCGCGGAGCAGGTGGGCTATGCCGACGGCGTCACGCTCGGCACGCTGCTGCGCCGGCGCCTGGGCAAGGGCGTGCGGGAGATCCGCGGCACGCGTGCCTGAAGGCCGCTATCCTGCACGCAGCCTGCGGAGGAACCATGAAGGTGCTGATGTTCTACGAACTGGCCGAGGACGGCCTCGCCAGGGTGCCGGCCCACATGGCCAACCACCAGGCGCGGCTGCGCGAGTTCCACGGTCGCGGCGTGCTGCTGATGGCGGGCCCCTACGGCACGCCGCCGGTGGGCGCGCTGGGCGTGTTCACTTCGCGCGCGGCCGCCGAGGAATTCGCGCGCGACGATCCGTTCATGCTCAATGGCGTGGTGGGACGCTGCACGATCCATGACTGGAACGAGGGCCTCGCATGAGGCCTGCAGCGGCGGCGCAGCCGCAACGAGGGCTCGCGTAGGTGACGGGCTTGCTGCGTCTTTCCGTCCTCGACCAATCCGTCGCCGGCGCCGGCCGGGCGCAGGACGAGTCCATCCGCAACACCGTGGCCCTGGCCGAGCACTGCGAGCGCCTGGGCTACGAGCGCTTCTGGCTGAGCGAACACCACGGCCTACCCACCATCGTCGGCAGCGCGCCCGAGGTGCTGATGGCCGCCGTGGCGGTGCGCACTTCGCGCATCCGCATCGGCAGTGCGGGCGTGATGCTGCCGCACTATTCGGCGTTCAAGGTGGCCGAGCAGTTCCGCGTGCTCGATGCGCTGGCACCCGGGCGCATCGACCTCGGCGTCGGCCGTGCGCCCGGCACCGACCACCGCACCTCGATGCTGCTCAACCCGGACCCGCGCGCCGCGGACCGTTTCCCGCAGCAGGTGCGGGAGCTGCACGCGTGGGTGAGCGGCGAGGAGCTTCCCGAAGGCCATGCCGGGCGCGGCGTCCAGGCCTTCCCGCGCGGCGCCACCGCGCCGCAGCTCTGGATGCTGGGCAGCTCCGGCTACGGCGCGCAGCTCGCCGGCCATTTCGGCATGCCGTATTCGTTCGCGCACTTCATCACCGACGGCGAGGGCTGCGCCGAGGCGCTGGACCTGTACCGCCACACCTTCAAGCCGGGCCTGATCGAACGGCCGTACGCCAACGTGTGCGTATGGGCGCTGGCCGCCGACACGCAGGAAGAGGCCTGGCGCCTGTTCGCCAGCCGCGAGCGCGCGCGTGTCGATCGCCAGACCGGCCGCTTCGGTGCCCTGCTGCCGCCCGAGCAGGCGGTGCGTCCCTACACCGAGGCCGAGGAGGCGTTCCGGCAGGGCCTGCGCAGCCGCGCGATGGTGGGCACCGGCGAGCAGGTGGTGCAAAGGCTGCGCGCGCTCGCCAACGCGCTTGCGATCGACGAACTGGTGGTGATCACCTGGACCTGGGACCCGCACGCGCAGCGCAGGTCGTACGAACTGATCGCGCGCGCCGCGGGCTTGCAGGCGGGCTGATCGGTCCGCCGCCTCAGGCCGCCTCGTCCCAGTCCTCGTCGTCTTCGACTATGCCCAGCGTGGCGGCGACGATCTCGCGCAGCTCCTCGGTGCTGGCCATCTTGGAGATGGTGGGGTATTCGCCGAACACGCCGGCCAGGTCCGGTGCTTCTTCCGGCGAGACGAGCGCGGTGAGGTAGATCAGCGGGATCTCCGCCGTGCAGGGCTCCTGCGAGAGCGCGAAGGCGACCTCGTCGCCCTGCATGCCGGGCATGTGGATGTCGCACAGGATCACGCCGGGCTTTTCCTCGCAGGCGCAGGCCACGGCGCGCCGCGGCTCGGTGAGTCCGACCACGCGGAAGTCGTGCCCCAGGCGGCTGGCGATCGCCCAGGCGACGGCCTCGTCGTCGTCGATGACCAGCACGCAAGGCTTGGCTTTCTCCGGGTCGGGCAGGGCGCGCAAGGGCATGGCGGCAGAATCGGCGTTTGCTGCGATCATAGGCCCACCGAAGAGCTATTGCGAGGAGACCGAATGTTCCCCACCACGATTGCCGGCAGCCTGCCCAAACCCGGCTGGCTGGCCGAAACCCACAAGCTCTGGCCGCAATGGCGCGCCGAGGGCCAGGAGCTGCGCGAAGCCAAGGGCGACGCGACCCTGCTCTGGATCAAGGCCCAGGAAGACGCGGGCCTGGACATCGTCACGGACGGCGAGCAGTCGCGCCAGCACTTCGTGCACGGCTTCCTGGAGCAGGTGGAAGGCATCGACTTCGCGCACAAGGTGGAGATGGGCATCCGCGCCGACCGGTACAAGGCGATGGTGCCGCAGGTGGTGGCGCCGCTGCGGCTGAAGGGGCGCGTGCACGCCTTCGAGGCGCGGCTGGCGCGGGCGCATACCAAGCGCAAGCTGAAGTTCACTTTGCCGGGGCCCATGACGATCGTCGATACGGTGGCCGACCGCCACTACGGCGACCGGGTGAAGATGGCCTTCGCGTTCGCCGAGCTCCTGAACCAGGAAGCCCTCGCGCTGCAGGCCGACGGTGTGGACATCATCCAGTTCGACGAGCCGGCCTTCAACGTCTATATGGCGGATGCGGCCGAGTGGGGCGTCCAGGCGCTCGAGCGCGCCGCGCAGGGGCTGACGTGCAAGACCGCCGTGCACATCTGCTACGGCTACGGCATCGAGGCCAACGTGAAGTGGAAGAACGCGCTGGGCGACGAGTGGCGCCAGTACGAACAGGTGTTCCCCGCCCTCGCGGCGAGCAGCATCGACCAGGTGAGCCTGGAGTGCTACCACTCGCACGTGCCGCCCGACCTGATGGCGCTGCTCGAGGGCAAGGACGTGATGGTCGGCGTGATCGACGTGGCGAGCGACGTGGTGGAAACGCCCGAGCAGGTGGCCGACACCATCGGCCGCGCACTGCAGTTCGTCGCCCGCGAGCGCCTGTTTCCGTGCACCAACTGCGGCATGGCGCCGATGGACCGGGAGATCGCCCAGAAGAAGCTGGAAGCGCTGGGCAAGGGGGCCCAGCTGGCGCGCGAGCGTTACGGCAAGTAGCCACTCACCAGCTTGGCGTCGGACAACGCCCTACGCAGCCCATCGCGGTTTCCTACATTGCCTTTCCACCCGGCATGGGTAGAAACGCAACCGTAGGGACTCCGGGAGATCACATGGATTCGCGTGCCAGGCCTTTCCGGCAGTTTGCCGCCCTCGCCTTCGGGTGCGCGGCGTTCGCGGCGGTGGCGCAGGACCCCGCCGAATACCGCAACGTGACGGCGGGGGGCAGCCTGCGCCCCGGCATCTATGGCCGCATCGCGGTGCGCGGCAACGCGGCGCCGCCACCGGTGATCTATCCGCAGCCGCTGCTGGCCAACGGCTCCATCGAGCGCGTGCGGCGCGAACCCGTCTACCTGTACGTGCCGCCGGGCCAGGTGCGCAAGTGGAAGCAGAACTGCGCCAAGTGGGCGGCCTGCGACGAGCCGGTGCTGTTCGTGCGCATCGACCAGAGCCCGAGCCGCTGGGGCGAATGGCGCCAGCGGCGCGACCAGCTCGCCGGGGACCCGCTCCACCACCCCCATTGACCGGCCGCATGCCCCTCAACCCCTTGCCCGCCCCCGCGCGGGATACGCGCGACAGCGTAGGCGCGCGCTACGCGCAAGTGCGCGCGCACAGCCTCGCGCTCGCGGCACCGCTCTCGGCCGAGGACCAGTGCGTGCAGTCGATGCCGGATGCGAGCCCGACCAAGTGGCACCTGGCGCATACCAGCTGGTTTTTCGAGGCCGTGGTGCTGGCGGCGCACGCGCCGGACTACCGTCCCTTCGATGCGCGCTTCAATCACCTGTTCAACTCCTACTACGAGTCGCTCGGCAGCCGGCACCCGCGCCCGCAGCGCGGGATGCTGACCCGCCCCTCGCTGGCCGAGGTGCATGCGTACCGCGCGCACGTCGACGAGGCGATGCAGGAGCTGATCGCGTCGGCCGGCGAGGAGCGCTGGCGCGAAGCGCATGCGCTCGTCGAGCTCGGGCTGCAGCACGAGCAGCAGCACCAGGAACTGATCCTCACCGACATCCTGCACGCGCTGTGGTGCAACCCGCTGCTGCCCGCCTGCGTGCCGCACGACGCGCCGACGCTGCGGCTGGCGCCGTCCCCGCTGCACTGGGTGCAGGGCCCGCAGGGTGCGGTCGCCGTCGGCCACGAGGGCGACGGATTCGCGTTCGACAACGAGACGCCGCGGCATCGCCAGTGGCTGCAGCCGTACCGCATCGCCGACCGGCTCGTGACCTGCGGCGAATTCGCCGAATTCATCGCCGACGGCGGTTACCGCACGCCCTCGCTGTGGCTGTCCGACGGCTGGGCGCAGGTGCAGGCGCAGCAGTGGCACGCGCCGCAGTACTGGCTCGCACCGGGGGACCCGCGCGCCGGCGCCGCGCAGTGGCAGGTGTTCGGGCTGCACGGCGTGCGTCCGCTCGACGCCGCCGCGCCGGTGACCCACGTGAGTTTCTACGAAGCGGCGGCCTATGCCGAATGGGCCGGCGCCCGCCTGCCGACGGAAGCCGAGTGGGAAGCGGCGGCCGCGTTGCCCGCCGTGCGCGAACTGCATGGCCGCGCCTGGCAGTGGACGCGCTCATCGTACGATCCCTATCCGGGCTATCGTCCGTGGACGGGCGCGATCGGCGAATACAACGGCAAGTTCATGGTCGGCCAGGTGGTGCTGCGCGGCAGCAGCGTCGCCACGCCGGCCGGGCATGCACGCGACACCTATCGCAATTTCTTTCCGCCGGTGGCACGCTGGCAATTCAGCGGGCTGCGGCTTGCCAAGGATGGGCATGACGACTGAGTTCGCGCGGGACATGGTGGCGGCCCTCTCGGCTCGCCCGCACCGCATCTCGCCCAAGTACTTCTACGACGCCGAAGGCTCGCGGCTGTTCGACCGCATCTGCGAACTGCCCGAGTACTACCCGACGCGCAAGGAACTGCAGATCCTCGAGCGCCACGTGGGCGAGATGGCGGCGCTGGCCGGGCGCGGCGCGGAGATCGTCGAGTTCGGCGCGGGGTCGCTGCGCAAGGTGCGGCTGCTGCTCGATGCCTTCGAGGCGCCGGCGCGCTACGTGCCGATCGACATTTCCGGCGAGCACCTGCGCGACGCCGCGGCCATCCTGCGGCGCGAATACCCCGGGCTGGAGGTGCGGCCGGTGATCGCCGATTACACCCAGGGCCTGCAACTGCCCGCGATGGGCGAGGGCAGGCGCATCGGCTTCTTCCCCGGCTCGACCATCGGCAACTTCACGCCGGAGGAGGCGCTGGCCTTCCTGGGCAGCGCCGCGGAACTGCTGCGCGGCGGCGCGCTCTTGCTGGGCGTGGACCTGGTGAAGGACCCGCAGGTGCTGCACGCGGCGTACAACGATGCCGAGGGCGTGACGGCCGCCTTCAACCTGAACCTGCTGGCGCGGGCGAACCGCGAGCTCGGCACGAATTTCCAGTTGCGCCAGTTCGCGCACTACGCCTTCTACAACGCGCCGCTGCAGCGCATCGAGATGCACCTGATCAGCCGCGTGCGGCAGGCCATCGCGCTGGCCGGCGAGCACTTCGTGCTGGAGGAGGGCGAGACGCTGCACACCGAGAACTCGTACAAGTTCACCATGACGGGCGTGCGGGCGCTGGCGCAGCGCGCCGGCTTCCGGCCCGGGCCGGTGTGGACGGATGCGGATGGCCTGTTCGGCGTGCACTGGCTGCACGCCCCTGCAAGGAGCGAACCATGAAAGCGACGTGGAACGGCGTGACCATCGCGGAGAGCGACGACACCGTGGTGGTCGAGGGCAACCACTACTTCCCCGCCAGCGCGCTCAGGCGCGACTACGTGACCTTCAGCAACCACCACACGAGCTGCCCCTGGAAGGGCGAGGCGAGCTACTACTCGCTGCTCGTCAACGGCGAGCTGAACCCCGACGCCGTCTGGTACTACGCCGATCCGAAGCCGGAGGCGCAGATGATCAAGGACCGGGTGGCGTTCTGGAAGGGCGTGAAGGTCGAGGCCTGAGGGCAGGCCCCGAAGGCTTCGTCAGGCGGCCAGGCGGTCGCCGGACTTCTTCGCCTCCTGGCGCTCGTAGGCCGCCAGGCAGCGCGCCTGGGTGACCTCCACCGCGTTGACCAGGAAGTCGACGGTGTAGGCGCGCAGCAGGTGCGGCTGCTCCTGTTCCACCCACGACTTGACGCCGGCCCGCCCGTAGCGGCGGATGGCCGCGAAGGTCGCGGGGTCCCAGTGCCAGTTCAGGTCCAGCAGGTGGAAGGCCGCGTTGTACGCGTGGCGTTGCGCTTCGGATTCGGCGTCGGTGGCCGCGGGGGCCTGCAGGTGGTGCAACACGATCCATCTCCTTCAAGTGTTTGCCTGGAAGGAAATGTAGGCACGCGCAGCGATAAAGGATAGTTAAAGTATTTGATGCGAACCATCAACTCGAGGTGATGATTCGCATCGGGGAGAGAGGGGTGCGCGCGGCACGCGGGCCGCGCGGGGCGCAGGCGCTTATTGCGCGTTGACGGGGCTGCCGGCCAGGTGGCGCACGTCGGTGGTGACGGTGCGGCGGGCCAGGTAGGCGGAGCCGCTGTCTTCGCGCGTCATCGCGGCCACGGCGTCGCGGCTGGCGACGTATTCCGCGGTCACTTCGGCGCGGGTGCGGCCGCCCTGGAACGACTTCAGCGGGTTGTACGAGGTGGACCAGGGGTTCACGCCGGACTGCTTGTAGCTGGCCAGCTGGGCCTGCACTTCGGCGCGCGTCGCCTTGGAGGCGGTGGAGGCGGCGAACTGGCCGGACGGATCCGCATCGTCGGCATGGGCGGCGAAGGCGGCGAGGGACAGGGCGGCGACGAGGAGGGCGGAGCGGTTCATGGTGGGTCCTTTCGGGTGTGCGTTGGCGATGAAGAGACTGTATTCCTCCGTCTGTACGCAAAAAAGACCGTCACTGGCAATCAACCATTGCGCAGAATGTAATAATCGGCCGCATGGACAGGTTGCAGTCGATGAGGGTGTTCCAGCAGGTGGTGGACGAAGGCGGCTTCGCGGCGGCGGCCCGCAAGCTGGACCTGACGCCCGCCGCCGTGACGCGGCTGGTCAACGACCTGGAGAAGCACCTGGGCGTGCGCCTGTTGCAGCGGACGACGCGGCGGCTGGCGCTCACGCCTGCGGGCGAGGTCTACCTGAACCGGCTGCGGTCCATCCTGGGCGACATCGACGACGCCGACGCGATGGCGCACGCGCACAGCCGCGAGATGAGCGGCACCGTGCGCGTGCTGGCGCTGCCCGTGGTGGCCACGCACATCATCGCGCCCGCGATCGCCGACTTCCAGCGGCTGTATCCGGAAATCGTGCTGGAACTGCACGTGCAGGACGCGGTGGAGGCGAACGTGGAGGAGTACGACCTGACCGTGCTCAATGGCCTGTCTCCCGTGCCCTCCAGCGCGATCGTGCGCACCATCGTCGCGAGCCAGGCGGTGTTCTGCGCGGCACCCGCCTACCTCGAACGCTTCGGCGAGCCGCGCTCACCCGAGGAACTGGGAGCGCACCGGTGCCTGCGCCTGCGCTCGCCGGGCACGCGCCTGCGCGCGATGACGCTGATCGATCCCACGCAGCAGGACCGCACGCTCGAAATCGAGGTGCCGGTGGTCGTGCACGCCAACCACACGGACACGCTGCTGCGCGCCACCGTGCACGGGGCCGGCATCAGCAGCCAGCCGGTGGACCTGATTGCGCCGCTGCTGAAAAGCGGGCACTTGAAGCGCGTGCTGGCGCCGTGGATCACCAATCGCCTGAGCCTCATCGTGGCGATGCCGAGCCGCAAGTACATGCCGGCGCGCACGCGGGCCTTCGTGGATCACCTGGTGGAGCACACGCGGCATGCGATGTCCGGCCTGGGCATGCCGGAGCCGGGCGTGTGAAGGAGGCTGGTTGCGTGAAGAAGGCTAGTGCGTCGGCACGAGCCGCAAGCCGACCCACGCCGCGCCGATCACGGCGTTGATCGGCACGCTCAGCGCGCAGGGTACGTAGAACAGCACCGAGAACGCCGGTGCGTGCAACAGCGATTCGACCGCGATGCCCAGGCCGTAGAAGAACAGGCCGCACCACATCCACCGGCGCAGGTAGGTCGGCAGCCAGCGGGCCTGGTCGCGGTTGTGGCGCCAGGCAGCGGCGCGCTCCAGCAGGTTGCCGCGGTTGACATCCTTGAAGAGCCAGCCGAAGAAGAAATAGCGGTACAGCAGCGTGCCGAAGGTCATGTTCGTAGTCACCCGTTGCCGGAGCATGACCCCGCCACGACCGGCTGGGAACATGTTGCCCTGTTGTAGCTTGACGGCCCGTGCGTGTCCATGCCCCCTTGGCGTAGGACCCCCGCGAAGGTGTGCCGCGATTGACGATCCTCAAGCGCCCTGGCCGGCCGTCGCGGCCCGGCGTTGAAAGGCGCTGGCATCGGTCTGCGGGTAGCGCACGGCGTGTCCGGTGCCGAAGTGCCGCGCGGGCGCCGCCTAGCGCTGCATCCCGAGGGCGAGCAGGCCGATCACGACGAGCGCCAGCCCGCGCTGCTCGGAGCGGGCGAGCTTCTCGCGCAGCAGCCTGCGCGAGACGAGGTAGCTGAACACCACTTCCACCATGCCGAGCGTGCGCACGTTGGCCGCGGTGGTGAGCGCGAAGGCGGTGAACCAGCCGATGGAGGCCAGCGCGCCCGCGGCACCGGCGACCGTGGAGATCCGCCACGCCGTGGCGGTCGCCCGCAGCGAGTGCGGCGCACGCCATGCCAGCCAGCCTCCCAGCAGCACGGTCTGGATCGTCTGCGCCAGCAGGACGCCCCAGCCTCCCGCGAGCCATGCGGAGCTTTCCGGCAGTTGCAGGGCCGCGCCGCGATAGCCCACCGCCGACAACGCGAAGCCCGCGCCGGAGGCCAGGCCGTACCACGCCGCGCGGCTGGTCCAGGCGCCGCCTTCCACCGCGCCGGGCTTCTGCGGCAGCGAGAGCATCACGACGCCGGCGGTCGCCAGCGCGATGGCCACCAGGGTCCACCCGCCGGGCAGTTCACGCAGGAACACCGAGCCGAAGAGAGCCACCTGCAGGGCATCGGTCTTGGAATACGCCACCCCGACGACGAAGTTGCGCTGCTTCATCGCGGAGAGCAGGAAAGCCGTCGCGGCGAGCTGCCCCAGCGCGCCGAGGAGCAGCCAGCCGAAATACGGCAGCCGGAAGTGCGGCAGCGGCGCCGCGGTCGCCGGCACCAGGTGCAGCGTGGCGACCCACAGGGCCGCGAACGGGATGCCGTAGAGGAAGCGCGCCAGCGTGGCGCCGAGGGTGCCGGCCTGCGCCACCAGCGAGCGCTGGGCGGCGTTGCGCGCGGTCTGCGCCAGGGCCGCCCACAGCACGATGGGCAGCCACAGCCAGGCGGGCGGCGTCAATGCGTGCAGCTGCCGCCGACGGCGCGGGTGAAGGACTGGCCGGTGGTCAGCGCGAGCAGGCCGCTGGCGCCGATGATGCGCAGCTCGTTGCCCTGGGCCAGCAGTTCCATCGTGTGGTCACGCTGCGGGTCGGCGCGCAGCACCGGGCCTTCCATGCGGCCGGTCAGTTCGTGCACGCGGCCGCGCTTGATCAGCTTCGCTTCCACGCGCTGGTATTCCTGCGCGATCTCCAGCATGTAGTTGTGCAGCAGCCCGGAGCCGCACCACAGGCCCGCGACCATCACCGGCGCGCGCGCAGGCACGGCCTGCACGCCTTGCGATGCGGGCGAGGCGAGCGCAGCCGGAGACAGGGCGGCGCAGGCCAGCAGGCTGGTGGTGGCGACGATGGATCGGACGGTCGACAGCATGGCGCGCAAGATACCACCGCTCGAGCTGGAACGTGCCTCGGCGCGACGAAAAGGTGGCTCAGCGGTGGGGGCGTACGCGCGCGGTCCGCGCGCGCGCCGGACGGCGCAGGTACAGCGGGTCCGACCACGTGGCCAGCCACTGCGGCCGGTAGGCGACCAGCAGGCTCGCCACCGCGCAGGTCCACGAGGATTCGCCCATGGCGAGCAGCGCGATCGCCACGCGCTGCAGCTCGCCCGTGGCGCCGGTCAGGGCGTTGCCCAGGGATGCGCCCACCAGCGTGCAGACCGCCAGCGCCAGCATCGGCACGGCGAAGGCCCGTCCCAGCATGTACGCGACGGGGTTGGGGCCCAGCGCCTTGCGCACCGCGTGGCCCAGCAGCAGCACCAGCGTCGCGGGCAGCACGCCGCTCCAGACGGTGAGTTCGAGCGCATGGGGGAGCGTCGCCCCGTTGGTCAGCATGGTGGCGGCGCCGGCCACGGTCACGACCGGGATCGCCAGCGGCCACCCGATCATCAGCACCACCAGCGGCGCGCCCGACCAGTGCAGCGGGAACGGCAGGGCGGCCAGGCCCGGCCAGCTCCAGAGCCACGGCAGGATGGTGATGCTGGCGAGGAAGGGGGTGGCCAGCGGAACCCGTCCTTCGTACGGGCGCAGCAGCCGCCACGGGCGCACCAGCAACACCGCCGCCCAGGCGAGCGCCAGCAGGATCGCTTCGATGGCCACGCGCGAGACCACGCCGCCGCCTTACGCGCCGTCGACGCGGATCTTGCCTTCGCCCACGTAGCGATCGTATTCGTCGCGCGTGATGGCGGCGCTGCCCGCGTTGCCTTCGCCGTCGTTCCAGTGCAGGGTGACGCTCTCGTCGTCGGCCAGGTCGATGTCGACGCGGCCGTCCGGCACGGGCATCAGCACGCCGTCGCCGGCCCGGAAACAGACCTCTCCCCGGATCATCGCGTGTTGCGTCATGGGCGAACTCCCTCGTAAGTCGGGGCAGTGTCGGTGCCGGCCGGCGGGCCGCCCTGTCAGCGGATTGCCCGTGTTCTTGCGGGACAGCCGTCGCCTCTCGACAATGGGGCATGACGCCGTACGAAGGGCTCGCGCTGGGAGCAACGGCCGCGCTGGCCGCCACGCTGGTGCTCGCACTGCAGTTGTGGCGCCAGTCCCGCAGCCGCAAGCGCACCGAGGAGAGGTTCCGCCAGCTCTCCAACGCCGTCCCGCAGATCGTCTTCATGGCGGACCGGCGCGGCCAGGTGCAGTTCGTGAGCTACCGCTGGGTCGAGGTCACCGGCCTGCGCCGCCGCGAGGCGATGGGAGAGGGCTGGCAGCAGGCGGTGCACCCCGACGACCGCGCACCCCTGGTGCGCAAGCTGCGCGAGATGGTGCGCCGGGGCGAGGTGTTCGAGGTCGAACACCGCCTGCGCACCGCCGACGGCAGCTATCGCTGGCAGCTGCTGCGCGCCTCCCCGCTGGCGCAGGAAGGCGAGGCGGGTGTGTCCTGGCTCGGCACGGCGACAGACATCGACGCCCTGAAGCTCGCGCAGGAGCAGGCGCGCGAGCAGGCCGAGCGGCTGCGCATGGCCGGCCGCATGACGCGCACCGGCAGCTGGCGCGCCGACCTCGCCACGCAGCGCCTGGCACTCTCGGAGGAGGCCGCCGCCGTGCTGGACCTGCCGCCCGACGCCACGCCGACGCTGCAGGACGTGTTGGCCATGCTCACGCCGGAATCGCTGCCGCGCGCGAGCCAGGCCGTGAACGCCTGCGTGGAGCAGGGCGTGCCCTTCGACATCGAGGTCGAACTGGTCACGCCGACGCGCCGCCAGGTCTCCGTGCGCTCGATCGGCGAGCCCCTGCGCGACGAACACGGCAAGGTGGTCGCGCTCCAGGGCGCGCAGCAGGACATCACGCTGCGCACGCTGATGATGGAGGAGATCCGCCGCCTCAACGCGAGCCTGGAGGAGCGCATCGCGGAGCGCACCGCGCAGCTGGCGCGCCAGGAGGCCCTGTTCCGCACGCTGGCCGAGCAGGCGCCGCTGCCGTTCTGGACGGTCGATCCGGCCGGCGCCGTCACCTTCCTCAGCCGGGCGTGGTACGAGCTGGCGGGCGGCGCGCCGCCCGACTGGCACGGCGACAAGTGGATCGCGCTGATCCACCCGGACGACTTCCCGGCGGTGCAGCACAACTGGATCCGCAGCATGGTGACGGGCGAGCCCTACACCGGCACGCGCCGCATCCGCGCGCGCGACGGCAGCTACCACACCATGACCTACCGCGCGGTGACGGTGCGCGGCGAGGCCGGCGAGATCCTGTTCTGGGTCGGCGTCGACACCGACATCACCGACCTGATGGCCAACGAGGCGGCCCTGCGGCTGGCCAACACGCAGCTGGAGTCCTTCTCGTATTCCGTCTCGCACGACCTGCAGTCGCCGCTGCAGCGCGTGAGCTCCTACGCGCGCCTGCTGCAGCACGAACTGGCGCGCGCCCCGGAAGGCCGCGCCCGGCACTACCTGGCGCGCATCCAGGCCAACGCGGACACGATGACGCAGCTGATCGAGGGCCTGCTCGCGCTCGCCCACGTGTCCGAGGTGGAGATCATCCGCGCTGCGGTGAGCCTGAGCGACATGGCCACCGAGATCCTGCAGCGGCTGCAGGCCGAGGATCCGCAGCGCACCGTGGGCTGGCGGGTCGAGCCGGGGCTGTCGGTGATGGGCGACGTGCGCCTGATGCGTTCGGTGATGGAGAACCTGCTGGGCAACGCCTGGAAGTTCACCGCCCGCGAGAGCGCGCCCGAGATCGTGGTCGGCGGATCGAACGAGCGCGGCGAATACTGGGTACGCGACACCGGCTGCGGCTTCGACATGGCCTACGCCGACCGCCTGTTCGGCACCTTCCAGCGGCTGCATGCGGCCGACGAATACCCGGGCACCGGCATCGGCCTGGCGACGGTGGCGCGGGCCATCTCGCGCCAGGGCGGACGGATCTGGGCGCAGGCCGCGCCGGGGCAGGGCGCGACCTTCCGGTTCACGCTGCCGCCGGCGTGATCAGTGGCGCGAAGGCTTGAAGTCGAGCGCGGCGAAATCGGAAGGCCGCGGGCGCGCCTTCACGACGACGGGCGCGGGCAGCGGGATCTCGGTGGACGGTGCGTCCGGCTGCGGGGCCGCGATGCCGAACAAGATGCGCGACAGGCGCCCCGCGCGCCCGACCAGGAAGTTCGACAGCGCGCGCAGCAGGATCGCGCCGTCCATGGGGATCAGCGTCACCAGGCCGTGGCCCTCGACATAGCCGGGGTTCGCGCGCATGTAGAAGCGCGCGTTGACGCGGCGGCTGGCGCGCCAGCGTTCGCGTTCCTGTTCGGTCTCGCGGGTGATCCAGTTCACCCGCCGCACCATCGCATTGGCGGCGTCGACGCGCTCCAGGCCGAAGGTGTCGGCCAGTTCCTCCATCTGGCGCTGCACCTCGGGCGGCGTGGGCAGGTGGGGCTGTGGCCAGATCACGGGCGCGTAGTGCGACAGGAAGGTGTAGCTGCTCGGATGCGTGAGCGCGGCGAAGATGGACCACTGCCGGCGCGGCGCCTGCAGCCACAGGCTCAGCAGCCGCAGGCAGTTGTTGACCATGATGAGGTCGTGCCCGCGCCACTGCGGCAGCGTGCCGGCCTCCATGCGCACCACCGTGCTGGGACGTCCCTGCACGTCGAGCCGGAACACATGGGTGGCGTGGTAGCCCACGACCCGGCCCTCGTCGCTGCGCTTGACCCAGATCCAGGTGCGCCAGGCGGGCCGGTCGATCACGTAATGGCGGAAGCCCGCGAAGTCGAGGCCGCCGAAGATCTGCGCGTGCACGCCGAAGAGCTCACGGGCAAGGGCTTCGCGTGCCTTCTCGCCCAGCTCGTGGACGGCGTGGCAGGTGACTCGTGATAGCTTAGTCATTGATAGGCCTGTTGCTTACTGGAGCGAATTGCCACCGAGGGGCGTTGGGGTGGTCCGGAGCCGCGTTTCAGAGGAGGAACAGCGAATCTGCGGCGCCCTACAGCTCGTTACAAAGCTAGGTGTAACTGCAACAGAATGTTAAGACAAGTCCCGCCCGTCGGGGCAGGGCCGACTCCGATGGACGGTCGATCTGGCGTGGCGAACGGTCCACAATGCCGCGCCGGGCGCAGTCCTGTCGATTCCGGGCGGGCCGGATCGTCATGAGGTCAGGGCCCGGTCGTGCGGCCCACCACCCCAGGAGAAAGCCATGCCCGTTCTCGACACCTACCTCTTCTTCACCGGCCAGTGCGCCGAGGCGATGCGCTTCTACGAGCGCACGCTCGGCGGCAGGATCGAAATGGTGATGACCTATGGTCAGTCGCCGGAGCCGCAGCAATGCCCGGCCGGCGCCAAGGACCTCGTGATGCACGCCGCGATGAAGCTCGGCGACCGCACGCTGATGGCGTCGGACGTGCCGCCCTCGATGGGGCCCAAGCCGATGGCGGGGTTTTCGCTGTCGCTGGCCTACGAGACGACCGAGGAGGCGCGGCGCGTCTTCGATGCGCTGTCGCAGGGCGGCAGCGTCACCATGCCCATGACGAAGACCTTCTGGGCCGAGATCTTCGGCATGCTGGTCGACCGCTTCGGCACGGCGTGGATGGTGAGCGGCGGCGCGCGCGGGGCGTGATGCTTGCCACGCGCGCGCGGCCCGCTGTTGGCTGCACGCATCGCCGAAACGACTGGTAGCGGCTTTTCCCGCGCGGGCAGGCCAGCATGCCTGCGTTGGGAGGAGTCATGGCCGCAACTGCGCATCGATGGATCAAGGGCACGCTGCTCCTGCTGGCGGCGCTGGGCGCGTCGCAGGCCTTCGCGCAGGCCGAGGCGTACCGCTGCGGGCCGCACACGTACTCGCAGGTGCCTTGCAGCGGCGGGCGCGCCATCGGGATCACCCCGCACCGCGTCACCGACAAGTCGAAGGTGCCGCCGCAGGACCGCGCGGTGGCGGCCAAGCGCGCGGCGCTCAGCCCCGAGGAGCGCCAGGAGTGCCGGGCGCTGGATGTGCGCCTGCGCGAGGAACAGCGCATGCTGCGCGCCAAGGGCGAAGCCGCGACGCTGGAGGACGAGATGCCGCTGGTGGGGGTGAAGAAGCGGTTCCGCGAATTGCGGTGTTGAGGGGGGAGCGCTGGGGTTACCGAGGCTGCCGCCTCGGACTACGCTTCGCGCGCGACGCTCGGCCGGCGCTGCGCGCGCTCACCGCCAGCCTACAGATCGAATACAGGGTCGCCCGCTGAAAGGATCTTGGTGGTGGGCGTCGTGCCCCACACCTCGTGGACTGCCCCGGCGATCGCGCCGGCCAGCCGCGGCATGTCCTGCGCGGCGCCGGCATGCACGGCCTCCGCGACGATCAGCACTTCGCGCGTGCCCTCCCGCACCGCCGACAGGCCGCTCTGGCGATTCGTCCAGCGGCGCGCGTGCGCGTTGCCCTGCGCATCGACGAAGACGACTTCGCCCGGCTCGGGATGTTCGATCTCTCCGCCGAACGGGAGGTAGCGCTCGGTCCCGTCCGCGAGCCGCACCTGCAGCGATTCGTGGACCTGCGCCGTGTCGAAGGCCGCGACCGGCGTCGCGAAGGCCATCGAGAGCGCGTTGCACAGGTCGATCAGCGGGTGGATCCGCGACATCGCGCCTTCCTTGCGCAGGCGGCGCAGCAGCGACTCGGAGGCGCAGCGGTACTGCGTGGGCTTCAGGCCCATGCGCGAGAACACGCGGCGCCAGGCCTGCACCTGCGGCAGGTCCGACTCGCTGCCGGCGGCCTGCAGCCGCTGGCGCGCGATGTCCTCGTAGCGCGCGACGGCCGCCTCGGCCGCCGCATCGGCGCGGATGCCGCGCGCGGACAGCACGCCCGCCACGAGCTCGGGGTAGGCCGTCCAGATCGCGGGGTGGTGGCTGAATCGCATGGCGCGAGTGTGCCGGCCGCGCGGCGGCGCGTCCATGGAGTTGACGGCGCGCAAGCTCGGGCGGCGAGCGCCGCCTAGATTGGCAGCAGGAGGTTCCCCATGCAACGCCTCTTCGCCTGCTTCGCGCGCGGCGCGATGGCCGGGCTGGCCCTGTGCGCCGGCCTCGCGCTGCTTCCCTCGGTGACCTGCGCGCAGGACGTGCCGTCCGGCCCGCGGTCGCATCGCAACGTCTACCTCGCCGGCGGCGAGGTCCGGTCCGCTGTGCCGGTGCAGGGCGACTTCGTCGCGGCGGGCGGCCGCGTGCTGGTCGACCAGGCTGTGGGCGGCGACCTGCTGGCTGCCGGCGGGGCGGTGGAGGTGCGCGCGCCGGTCGCCGAGGATGCGCGCGTGGTGGGCGGCGACGTCACGCTGCGCAGCCGGGTGGGTGGCGAGCTGTTCGCCACCGGGGGCCATGTGGCGCTGGGCCCGGAAGCCAGCGTGGGCGGCCGGACCGCACTGTACGGCGGCACGGTCAGCATCGCCGGCCGGCTCGGTGGCGAACTCGAAGTCGCCGCGCAGAAGGTCACGCTCGACGGCGAGGTGCAGGGCGACGTCCGCATCAACGCCGAGGACATCGAGCTGGGCCCGGCCGCGCGCATCGGCGGCGGCCTGCGCTACGTCTCGGGCTCGGAGCTGAAGATGGCGCCGGGCGCGCGCATCGGCGGGGTGATCACGCACGACGCGGACGCGGCCGCGCAGGGTCGCGGCGGGCCCGCCGCGCATCGCGGGGCCGAAGGCTTCTTCCTGGCCGGGGGCGTGGTCTCCTATCTCGCCCTGCTCGCCTGCGCCGCCGTCTTCCTGCTGCTGGCGCCGGTGTTCGCCGCGCAGGCGCCGCGGCGCATCCAGGCGCACCCGTGGCGCGCGCTCGGCGCGGGCTTGCTGGCGCTCGTCGCCGTGCCGCTGCTGGCGGCGCTGCTGTTCATCACCGTGCTGGGGATCCCGCTCGGCATCGCGGTCATGGCGCTCTATCCCGTGCTGCTGCTGGCCGGCTTCGTCGTCGGCGTGCTGTTCCTGGGCGGACTGCTGCCGCCGGCACTGAAGCGCCCCGCGGCCACCGGCTTGCGGGGCACGCTGGTGTATTTCGCTCTGGCGCTGCTGATGGTGCTGCTGGTCGCGCGCGTGCCCTTCGCGGGCGCCCTGGCGATGGGACTGGTCAGCCTGGCGGGCCTGGGCGCCTGCCTGCTCGAGATCCACGCACGGCGCAAGGGCCCGCCGGCCGGCGCGCCCAGCGCCGAAGGCCCCAGCCTGCCGTTGGGCGATACGCCGCGCCACGCGTGAAAGGCGGCCGCCGGCGGGGCGGCGGCAAGCCCCGCGGGCGCCTCCGGGAAAGTGACCGCGGTCAAGAGGGGGGCCCCGCAGCGGGTGTTAAGCTGCCCGCTTTACATCCACCAACCGAGACAAACGCCCATGCCCGGACTGCTGCCCAACGTCGATCCCGAAGGCCTGCTCGAGTTCTCCGTCGTCTACACCGACCGCGCGCTGAATCACATGTCGCGCAGCTTCCAGGGCGTGATGAAGGACATCTCCTCGATCCTGAAGGAGGTCTACAACGCCCACTCGACCGCCCTCGTCCCCGGCAGCGGCACCTTCGGCATGGAATCGGTGGCCCGCCAGTTCGCGACCGGCAAGGACGTCCTCGTGCTGCGCAACGGCTGGTTCAGCTACCGCTGGACGCAGATCCACGAGACGGGCCGCATCCCGAAGAGCGAGACCGTGCTGAAGGCGCGCCGCCAGGGCAGTGGCCCGACCGCGCCGTGGGCGCCGGCGCCGATCGCCGAAGTCACCGCCGCGATCCGCGAGAAGAAGCCCGCGGTGGTGTTCGCTCCCCACGTCGAAACGGCCGCCGGCATCATCCTGCCCGACGACTACATGCGCGCCGTGGCCGATGCGGTGCATTCGGTGGGCGGCCTGTTCGTGCTGGATTGCATCGCCTCCGGCGCGATGTGGGTGGACATGAAGGCCGTCGGCGTCGACGTGCTGATCTCCGCGCCGCAGAAGGGCTGGAGCAGCTCGCCGTGCTGCGCGATGGTGATGTTCTCCGAGCGCGCCCGCAAGGCGATCGAGGAAACGGCCAGCACCAGCTTCTCGATGGACCTGAAGAAGTGGCTGCAGATCATGGAAGCGTACGAGGGCGGCGGCCACATGTACCACTCCACGATGCCGACCGACGCGCTGTTCCGCCTGGACCTGGCGATGAAGGAAACCAAGGCGCACGGCTTCGCCTGGGTGAAGGCCCAGCAGGAGGACCTGGGGCGCAAGGTGCGCGCGCTGTTCGAGGGCCGCGGCCTGCCCAGCGTGGCGGCCGAGGGTTTCAAGGCGCCCGGCGTGGTGGTGAGCTACACGACCGACCCGGAGATCCAGTCCAGCCGGAAATTCCTCAACGAGGGCCTGCAGACGGCCGCCGGCGTGCCGCTGCAGTGCGACGAAGGCAGCGACTTCAAGACCTTCCGCATCGGCCTGTTCGGCCTGGAGAAGTGGGTGCACGTGGACCGCTCGGTCGGCCACCTGCGCGACGCGCTGGATCGGCTGGGCGTGGTCGCGCCGGCCAAGGCGGCCTGATAGACCCGTCATTCCCGGGCTTCCGGAAAAAGCGGCCGCGAGGCCGCTTTCTCTTTTTCCGGCGTTACCTGCGCAGCATCTTGGCGACCAGGAACCCGAACCCCAGCGCCGCCCCGAGCGCCAGCCACGGCGTCGATGCCATGCGGCGCTGCGCCTTGCGCTCCAGAGCCATCAGCGGCTCGGGCAGGCTGTGCCGTTCCTGCTGCGCTTCGGGCATGGCGTCCTGCTCCGACGGCACCCAGCCGTCGGCATACACGCGCGGCTGCGCATCGATCTCCGCCGCGGTGAGTTCGCGCTCGTCGGCGTCGTCCAGCAGGCCGCCCACGTCCGGCAGGTGCGTGTCGCCGGTGAGCTTGAGGCGGTTCTTGGGGTGATGAGGCATGGCTTGCGTCCCTTGTTCTTCGTGAGCGATGCAAGCCAATCTACGGACGCGCAGGACGGCGCGGCGTAGGAGAGGAGCCGTTGCGGGCCCGCGCGCATTCCGGCACGCCGCTGCGGCGCCTGGCCAGGCTCAGGGTTCGATCCGCAGCGCTGCAGCCACGAACGCGAGGACCGTGAGCCGCGCGCCGGGCTCGCAGGCATGCGACTCGCCGCGCACCAGGATGATGTCGCCGCGCGGGCGGCCCTGGTACTGCAGCAGCACGCAGCCGTCGAGGCAGGCGACCTCCTGCCCGGGCGCCGTGTCGATGGCCAGCGTGTCGAGCGGATGCAGCACGTGCGTCGGCGCAGGCGCCTGCCCGCCGGAGCGCGCAGGTTCGTCGAACCCCGCGAACCAGCTGCTCGCGAACTCCTCGAAATGCAGGCGCAGGGCGGGGAGGCTGGCGGTCAGTGCGTTCATGTCGGTCCTCTTCGGTCGCCGCTGCAGCCAGCGGTCGGTGCAAGTCGAAACTGTTCCCAGGAGACAGAACGCATCCTCCCGAAGGCGGCATGACGCGTGTGGAGTGGCGTCTCTAAAAGCTGCTTCATTTGGGCGAGCTTCGCGCGCGAGCGTGAAGAAGTGCCCCGCCCCGCAGCCACCGCCCGCGGCGCTCAGGTCCTCAGCTTGCGCCCGACGTGGCCTTCCACCGCGTCGACCTTGCTGCGCAGGCGCGATTCGGTGCCGGCGCGGTAGTCCATCTTGAGGTTCAGCGAGATGCGCTGGCAGTCCACCTGCAGCGCGCGGAAGCAGTCGCTGACCACGCCCATCACCACGTCGAAGTCGCCTTCGAGGATCGTGCCCATGGCGGTGAGCTGGTAGGTGACGCCGCTGCGGTCGACGATGTCGAGGATGCGCGCGACGTGGCGCGAGAGGCTTTCGCCCTCGCCGGTGGGGGACATGGCGAATTCGAGCAGGACCATGCGTGAGCTCCGTGTCGAGGAAGGAACGGCGGCATCTTGCCTCAGTGCCCGGGCGGCGCCATCCGGGGGCCCGGCGCCCGGGTGGCACCTTGGTGCCGAGGCGACGATCCTTTGACCTGCATCAGGGGCGGGGCCCCCCGATGCTGGCCTCATGGCGCCTCGCGCAGCGCAAAGTCACGCGCCGACGACGAGACGAGGAGACACCTTGGCCACCAACGACGACCGGAGCCGTCCCGCAAGCTGCATCGCTTCGATGCAGCGCCTGCCGTGGTGGGCGTGGCTGGCGCTGGCGGTCTTCTCGTATGGCGCGCTGCACGCGCTGGCGCTGCGCCCGCAGACCATCGTGGTCGATCCCGGCGACGTGGGCGCGGCCCTGGCCGCGTTCCTGCTGGGAGGGGTGGCGGAGAGCCTGCAATACGTGGTCCCCGCGGTGTGCCTGTCCGTGCTGCTGGCGCAGCTGGCACGGATCCCCGCCGAAGCCGGCGCACCGGAGGGCACCAACCCCTTTCTCGCTGACGGGGGGGACGGCATGACCGCGTGGGAGTTCGAGCGGCTGACCTCCGGCGGCCTGCGCGCGGTGCGCGTGCGGCGCAAGCGCTTCGCGACCGTCGCCTGAGGGCGACCGGCCGCGCGCGCGTCCTAGCCTTTCTTCACCTTTCCCTTCGGGATCACCGTCGTCATCGGGGGCATCGGCCGGTCCGAGGTGGAGGATGCTTCCTTCGGGGGGGAATTGTCCTTCTTCGGCTTCTTCGCCATCTTGTTGCTGCGCTGTTCGCCCTTGGGCATGGAAGCCTCCGTGGAAGTGAAGCATCCAATGTAGCAGCCGGCGCCGGGGGCGCAACGGGATGCTCGCGGCTACGTGCCTTCGACGCGGCCCCGTGCGACGGCGGTCGATCCCACCAGGAGGTGGAACGCGGTTCCCGGCGCGAGCCGCGGCAGGGCGGCTGCCGGCCGCAGCAATTCGATCGGCTGCGGCTGCGGTGCGCCGAGGGCGCTTGCCACGGGCAGGGCCAGGCGCGTGGTGAAGGCTTGTCCGGCGACGAGGAGGAGGCACTCCGCGTCCTGCGCGGCCAGCGCGGTGCCTTGCGCCTGCGGATCCTCGATCGCTTCGAGCGTCGCCTGCAGGTTGGGCGCGAAGGCGCTGCCCACCGGAAACGCGGCGCGGGGCATTTCGGCGGGGCGCGGCGCGCGGCGCGGAATGCGGCGAACGAGGTAGGCGATCAGGTTGCCCACGGCCGGCAGCCAGAGCACCAGCAGCAGGGTACCGATGTCATGCAGCGTCGAAGGCTGCGGCGCGTACCTGCGGATGACGCCGCCGAGCGCCGCGAGCAGCAGCAGGACGATCATCGCGAGGCGCCGGCGGGAGGGGGTGGCGGTGAGGGCCATCGACCATTGTGAGGCCTGGACCCGATCCACCCACGTGGTCCTCTTGCACCCTCCCCCTCCGGGGGAGGGGTGGGGTGGGGGCGCTCCCCGCCGCCATGAGAGCGGCACATTCGTGTTGCCGCGATACGTCACTCTCAACCCTCATGCGGGCGGCGCGGGAGTGGCCGCGCTAGCATGGCTTTCAGGGGAGAAGACAGAATGGCTCGCAGGAAGACCAGCGTCGGTGAAGACATCATGGACGCCGTCGCGTTATTGCCCTGGTGGGCAGGCGTTGCATTCGCCATCGTGGGCTACGCGATCCTGCACGCGATCGCTGTGCAGCCGGTGCAGGTCGTGACGAGTCCCAACCAGTTCGCTTCCTCCTTGCCAGGCATGTACCTGAGGGGCATCGCAACGGCCCTCCAGTACGTGCTTCCCCTCTTCTGCCTCGCCGGTGCTGCCGTTTCCTATGTCCGGCGCGCAAAGCGCACCAGGCTCGCAGCGACGACGACAGCATCTCCCGCCGCGGATGTCCTCAGCGACATGTCCTGGCGCGAGTTCGAAATGCTCACCAGCGAGGCGTTTCGCCTGCAGGGATTCCAGGTGGAAGAGACTGGCGGAGCGCAGGCCGATGGAGGCGTCGACCTCAGAGTGCGCCGGGGCAACGAAACGCACCTGGTCCAGTGCAAGCAATGGCGCGCCTTCAAGGTCGGCGTGGATGTCGTGCGCGAGCTGTATGGCGTGATGGCAGCGCAGGGCGCGGCGGGCGGCTTCGTCGTGACCTCGGGGCAGTTCACCGCCGAGGCGCGGGCCTTCGCCGAGGGCCGCAACGTACGCCTTGTCGATGGCCCGAAGTTGTTCGGGATGTTGCAGCAGGCGAAGCGGTCGCTCGAACACGTGCATCCTCGAGGGCCTGCGGCGCGAACGACGACCTTGTCGACTGGCGCCGCGCTTGAGGTGGCACCGTGCTGTCCGCTGTGCAATGCAGCGATGGTTCGGCGCACCGCCCGCAAGGGAGCGAATGCAGGGTCGCAGTTCTGGGGCTGTTCGAAGTTCCCCGTGTGCCGCGGCACGCGCTGAATGCGGAGGGCCCAATGGCAGTGGTGGAGAGAAACGGCGCAACCACATACGGGCGGCTTGCTGTGCTCATCGATGCCGACAATGCACAGGCCGCCGTCATCCAGGAGCTGATGCTGGAGGTCGCCCGCTACGGAACGGCGACGGTCAAGCGCGCGTACGGGGATTGGACAACGCCGAACCTGCAAGGGTGGAAGGACGTACTCCATCGGCTGGCCATTCAACCGATCCAGCAATTCCAGTACACGAGCGGAAAGAATGCGACGGATTCGGCGCTGATCATCGACGCCATGGACATCCTGCACTCGGGGCGCGTGGACGGATTCTGTCTTGTCTCGAGCGACAGCGACTTCACGCGCCTGGCGACACGTATCCGGGAGGCCGGGCTGGCGGTGTACGGTTTCGGGGAGAGGAAGACACCCGCCCCCTTCGTGGCGGCCTGCCAGAAATTCGTGTTCACGGAAATCCTCCGCGCCGGTGCGGAGGAGGACAAGTCAGCGGAACCCGCGGCACTGCCCAAGCTGCGACCGATGGTCCTGAGGGCCCTGGAGGCAACGGCGCGGGACGATGGCTGGGCGTTGCTGGCCGCCCTGGGAAGTCAGTTGACGCTGAACCACCCCTCCTTCGATCCTCGTAACTACCAGTGCAGCAAGCTCGGGGAGTTGATGCGGAAGCAGGCCTACCTCGAGGTAAAGGAGGTTACGACCGGCGAGAACGGGAGCGCGAACCTGTATGTGCGGCGCCGGCAGGGCGGTGTCGGTCCAGGACTGGCCGCCGCATGACGGTTTCGGTCCGATCGTGCGACAACCATATTCGAACCGGGTGCGAACGTACCCGGTTCGGGTAGCGGGCGTCCTACTTCCCGAACGAATCCTTCAACCCCGTCACCCGATTGAACACGGGCTTCTCGCCGGCGACATGATCCTTCCGATCCGCCACGAAGTACCCATGCCGCTCGAACTGGAACTTCTCGTCCGCCTTCGCACGCCCGAGTGACGGCTCCACGTACGCCGTCACGACCTTCAGCGAATCCGGATTGATCTCCTCCAGGAAATCCTTCTCCCCCGCCCCGGGCTGCGGCACGGAGAACAGGCGCTCATACAGGCGCACCTCCGCCTTCACGCCATCGGCCACGCCGACCCACGTGATGTTCCCCTTCACCTTGACCGCGTCCGCGCCGGGCGTGCCGCTCCTGGTGTCGGGAACGAGCTTCGCCTGCACCTCGGTCAAGGCACCGGAGGCATCGCGTGAAGCGCCCGTGCACTCCACCACGTACCCGTATTTCATCCGCACCTTGTTGCCCGGGAACAGGCGGAAGAAGCCTTTCGGCGGCGTGTCCTCATAGTCGGTGCGCTCGATCCACAGCTCGCGCCCGAACATGAATTCGCGCCGGCCGCGCGCCGCATCGTGCGGATGCACGGGCGCGGAGCAGGGCTCCAGGTGGCCGGCGCCCATCAGCTCTTCCCAGTTGGTGACGACCATCTTCACCGGATCGAGCACCGCCATCGCGCGTGCCGCCTTCGGGTCGAGGTCGTCGCGCAGCGCGATCTCCAGCGTCGAATAGTCGATCCACGAATCGGCCTTGCTCACGCCGATGCGGTCGGCGAACAGCTGCAGCGCCTCGGGCGTGTAGCCGCGCCGACGCAGGCCCACGATGGTCGGCAGGCGCGGGTCGTCCCAGCCGCTCACGTGCTTCTCGTCCACCAGTTGCTTCAACTTGCGCTTGCTGGTGACGACGTAGGTGAGGTTCAGCCGCGCGAACTCGTACTGGCGCGGCGGCGGCGTGTTGACCAGGCCGCCTTCGCCCAGGCGTTCCAGCAGCCAGTCGTAGAACGGCCGCTGGTCCTCGAACTCCAGCGTGCAGATGCTGTGGGTGATGTTCTCCAGCGCGTCCTCGATCGGGTGCGCGAAGGTGTACATCGGGTAGATGCACCACTTGTCGCCCGTGTTGTGGTGCTCCGCATGCTTGATGCGGTAGATGGTCGGGTCCCGCATGTTGATGTTGGGACTGGCCATGTCGATCTTCGCGCGCAGCACCGCGCTGCCGTCGGCGAGCTGGCCGTCGCGCATCGCGCGCAGGCGCGTGAGGTTCTCCTCGATCGAGCGGCTGCGGAACGGGCTGTCCACGCCGGGCTTGCCGAAGTCGCCGCGGTTGGCGCGCATCTGCTCGGGCGTCTGCTCGTCGACGTAGGCATGGCCGGCCTCGACCAGGTACTCGGCGGCGCGGTACATGAAGTCGAAGTAGTCGCTGGCCTGGTACAGGTGGCTGGTGCTGTTGGCGTCCCAGGAGTAGCCGAGCCAGTGCACGGCGTCCTTGATGCCCTCGACGTACTCGATCTCTTCCTTCTCGGGGTTCGTGTCGTCGAAGCGCAGGTGGCAGATGCCGCCGTAGTCCTGCGCGAGGCCGAAGTTCAGGCAGATGCTCTTGGCATGCCCCACGTGCAGGTAGCCGTTGGGCTCGGGCGGGAAGCGCGTGCGGATCTTCGCGGGGTCGGGCTCGCCGTGGTGGTGATGCGCCGCATCGCCGGGCGAGCCACCCCACTGCCGCGCGGCGTACGTGCCTTGGTCCAGGTCGCGTTCGATGACCTGGCGCAGGAAATTGCTGGGGCGCGCGGGGGATTCTTTGTCGGTCGGGGAAGCCATATCGAGGGGATTTTCTCATGGCGCTTACAGGGGACCGGTGCAGGGAGCGCCCCCACCCCAGCCCTCCCCCGGAGGGGGAGGGAGGAAGAGGGTGAGAGGGGAATAAACAACGCCGGGTGACGAAGTGGCGTTGGCGGCGGATGGACGGCCGCCGGGTTACGCCCGGCAACGCATTTGACGTTCACGCCCTAGAAGGTCGCCCCGCAGCCGACGTTAAATCAGGACGCGGGGGCTTCGTCCCCGCGCCAAGCAGGAACCCTATGCAAAGGAATTTTCTCCGTCCCCTCGCTGTCCTTGCCTTCGCGGCCCTCGTTGCGGGCACGGCGCAGGCACGCGACAACGTCACGTGGTCGGTGGGCATCGATGCGGCCCCGGGCGTGTCGCTCGGCGCCACGAACGCGCGGCCGGTCTACATCGCACCGGCACCCGTGATCGTGGCCCCGCAGCCGGTGTATGTCGCGCCGCGGCCGGTCTACGTCGCGCCGCGGCCGGTGGTCGTGGTGCAGCCCGAACCGGTGTACGTCATGCCGGGCAGGCACAAGGGGTGGAAGAAGCATCACCGCCATCACGGGCACGGGCACGACGACTGAATGCAGGCGCGGAGTCGTCGCCAAAAACGACTCAGGATCTCCAAGCGAAATTGGCCCCGGCCCACAAGCCGGGGCCTTCTTTTTTCATGGGCCCCTTGCTCGTGGGTGGTCGCGCCGTCCCGCGTGTCAAACCATTTGCGCTCCTCCTACCTGTGGTGTTCGTCCTTGGAGGGCTGGGCCTCCGGCGTGGGGTAGGGCGTCGGCAGCAGGGCCTTGAGCTTGAGCTGGTCGCGCAGGTGGGGCCGCACGCTCTCGGCGCCGTGCCCGCTGTGCCCCCGCGCGGTGGCCCGCTCGACGAAGCCGCGTTGCTTGCCCGGCCCGCCTGCCCGTCGCCCGCCCTGCGGGCGCCGGCCGTCCGGGTCGCTCGCGCTGGTGGGTTTTCCGTCTTTCATCACGTTGTTCCTCTGAGTCGTTTACAGAGTAAGCGCCGTGTGAAGGTTTACATGCCGGTTGTGCCCGGCGGTAAGCGTGGGACTGCGTCGACCGAGCCGTAGGCCGCAACGAAAGTCGTGTCGGAAAAAAAAGAACCCCCAGGTGTTTGCCTGGGGGTAACAATGCCAGTCGCGGGACGGAGGGCCGGACCAGCTCACCCCGGAGGAGGAGGGGACTCAGAGGAGTCGGGGTGACCGGGACGAAAGCCGCTGGGTTTGTGGGTCTTGGCGCGTCTTCCGTGCAATTCGATGCCTTGTAGTAGAAAGGCGGGGCGCGCCATGGACTGTAGGACGACGCCCACAGCCTCTGCCAGACGACTACGCTAGCTCCCGGCACTTTTGTGCCGCTCTACATCGCCTTGAAGAGGTGCGCGTAGAGCCGGCTCACCGGCAGCCGATCGCGGCGGCCGCGCAGGGCCAGGTGCAGCTTGCCGGCCTCGTCGCGCTGCACGCTCTCGATCGCGGTGGAGCGCACCACCGTGCCCCGGTGCACCTGCCAGAACAGCTGCGCATCGAGCCGGGGCAGCAGCTCCTTCAGCGGCGTGCGCACGAGGAACTCGCCGTCGTCGGTGAGCACGCGCACGTACTTGTCGGCGGCTTCGAAATACACCACCTGTTCCACCGGCACCATCCGGATGCTCGTGCCCACGCCGGCCTGGATCACCTTGAGCAACGGCTGGGCCGCGGGGGCCGGGCCGCTCGCCTGCAGCAGGTTGCGCAGCTGGCCCAGCGTGGCTTCGAGCGCCGCGTCGCCCTGCGGCTGCCGCTGCGCCAGCACGTTGCGCAGCTTCTCCACGGTCTTGCGCAGGCGCGCGCCCTGCACGGGCTTGAGCACGTAGTCCACGGCCTGCGCCTCGAAGGCCTGCAGCGCGTACTGGTCGTACGCCGTGACGAACACCAGCGCCGGAAAGGGCGCTTCCTGCGGCCACGCGTCGGCCAGTTCCGCCGCCGCTTCGAGGCCGCCGAGGCCCGGCATGCGGATGTCGAAGAACAGTACCTGCGGCCGGTGCGCAAGCGCGCTGCGCACGGCCGCCGCGCCGTCGCCCACGGTCTGCACCACGTCCAGCTCGGGCCAGGCCAGCGCGAGCTCGGCGCGCAGCGCCTGGGCCAGCAGCGGCTCGTCCTCGGCGATGACGGCGGTGGGCCTCATGCAGCCAGCGGCAGCGCGATGCGGGCGTGCGCGCCCTGCGGGTCGGTCGAGAAATCGAGCGAGGCGCGCGCGCCGTGCAGCGCCGCGAGCCGCTCGCGGATCTGCACCAGCCCGAAGCCCTTGCCGCTGCTGTCCGGCCCGCCGGCGCCGACGCCGCTGTCGCGCACCTCGATGACGACGCGGTCGCCCTCGCGCCGCGCGCACACCTCGATGCGGCCGCCTTCCACCTTGGGCTCCAGGCCGTGCTTGATGCTGTTTTCCACCAGCGGCTGCAGCAGCAGCGCCGGCACGGGCAGCTCCGCCAGGTCCTCCGGCAGGTCGAGCGCGTAGGTCAGGCGCGGGCCCATGCGGATCGCCATCAGCTCCAGGTAGTCGTGCAGGCGGTCGAACTCGGTGCGCAGCGGATGCGTGGCCGCGCGCGACGCATCGAGCGTGGCGCGCAGGTACGCGATCATGTGGTCCAGCATCTCCTGCGCGCGTGCGGGGTCCACCGCGATCAGCGCGCGCAGGTTGGCCAGCGTGTTGAACATCATGTGCGGCTCGAGCTGCGTCTCCAGCAGCTTCAGGCGCGCGTCGTTGGCATGGCGCTCCGCCTCGCGCATGCGGCGCGCGAGGTATTCGCTCTTGTTGCGGGCGTAGAACCAGTAGCTGCCGACGGTGCCGGCCAGGAAGGTGATCAGCAGGTCGGCCCGCACTTCGGCCGGTCCGTGCACCGGGTCGTTGGGCCCGTAGAGGGCGAAGCTGCGGCACACCAGGTCGCCGAGCGTGCCACCGAGCACGCGGCCCGCGACGATGCCGGCGGCCACCAGCGCGAAGCCGCGCCAGCCCGGCGGCCAGCCCGTGGCGCGGGCCGAGGGCATGAGCACGCGGCCGAGGTCGATCACGGCCCAGATCACGCTGCCGATCAGGAGCGAGTAGACCAGCGGCGGCGCATAGCTGCGCTCGGGCGCGAAGGAATACTGGATGGTGGCCACCGCCAGGCAGAACGCCAGCGTCTGCAGCAGGTTGCGCAGCTTGGCGAACCAGTCGACGGTCATGACCGGGGCAGCTGTTCCTGCTCGCGGCGCAGGCGCTCGCGCTCGCGCTCCAGCAGGCGGCGGCGGAAGCTGCTGCCGTCGCCCAGCATGAACACGGCCACGCCGTGCAGCGCGACGCCCACGCCCCATCCGAGCAGCGGGAACACCGACCAGGGCCGGTGCCCGAAGGCATAGGTGGACAGGGCGAAGATCAGCAGGTTCACCACCACGTACACCGTCGCGTGGATGTACCACCCCAGCTTGGCTCCCGCGCGCTTGTGCGCGAGCCGCTCGAGGTCGTCCGGGGTGAGGTAGGCCATGGTCGCGTTCATTTTAGGGGACCAGGTGACGTGTGAAGAAGGAGGCGATGGAGGCGTCCACGGCCGGAACTTGCGCACGGTCAAACCCGGGCGGATCGCCCAGCAGGTCGGCCGCGACCGGGCCCAGACGGTCGAGCGGCGGCAGCGGCGACAGCAGCGCCCCGTGGCCGGCGGCGGGCAGGTCGGCCAGCAGCGTGCAGCGCGGCGCGCACGCCTTCAGGATGACGTCGGAATGCAGGGCGGGAGCGAGCCACTTGTCGTGGCCGGCGGTGACCAGCGCGAGCGGCACGCGCGGCGTGGCGAGCGAGGCAGGGTCGAAATCGGCCGCCGCGGGCACGCCGGCCACCACGGCCTGCACCCGCGGGTCCTGGTGCGTGTACCAGGCGGCGTCGTCGAAGCGATGGCGGATCACCATCACCGCGGCCTTCTTCTTCACCGCATCGAACGCGTTGCCCTTCAGCGCGGTGATCAGGCCGACGCAGAACGGGAAGTCGTCGGCGATGTGCGCTTCGCAGTGGCGCGCGAACTGCGAGGGCGACCAGCGCCCGCCCGCCATGGCCAGCGCGGTGTGCCCGCCGGCCGACATGCCGTACATGCCCACGCGGTCGAACTTCACCAGGCTGGCGAAGCGCGGCGACTGCGCCACCGCGTCGATGGCGCGGGAGACTTCCGCGGGACGCAGCTTCCAGCTCTCCGGACCCGGGTTGCCGTGGTCGAGGGCGTTGTCGCCGCGGTGCAGCGGCATGGCGACGACGAAGCCGGCGGCGACCAGCGTGCGTGCGAGGTCCGAATGCACCCACGCGTTGCCGCCGGAGCCATGCGAGACCACGACCAGCCGGCCGTTGCCGCGGGCGGGCACCGCGTCTTCGGCCGCTGCCAGGGTGAAGGGCCCGCGCTGCACGGCGCGGTCGGCCTGCTCGGTGGGATAGAAGACCGTGACGGGGCTGTCGCCCTGCACGCCCGGCACGGTGGCCAGGCCGAGGCCCGCGTGGGCGCCGAGGGTGGAGGCCGCGAGGGCGGCGGCGAGCAGGAGCTGGGGCAGGTTCATGACGCTTTCTCCCGGTTCAGCCGGCAACGGCCAGTTGCGGACGCAGCGCCAGCCGCCACAGTTGCATGGCGCGCCCGAGGAAGATGCCGCTGCAGGCGCCGTAGAGCGCCGCCACGGCCAGTGCGAAGGCCCGTTCCTGCGCCAGCGCCGGATGCAGCGCGAGCTGCACGGCCACCGCGTAGCGCACGGCGAAGATCGCCAGGAACAGCGCCAGCGGCAGCCAGCTGCCGGCCAGCTCGAAGCTGCGCGTGGCGCGGTCGTACCAGGCGGCGGCGGGGCGCCGGGCGACCAGACCAGCGACGAGGCCGGCGGCAAGCAGCCACAGCACCAGCGCTTCGGCGAGCAGGGGCGAGCGGCCGAAGGCGCCGGCGGTGCCCCACAGGCCGAACAGCGTCATGCCCACCGGCAGGCTGGACACCGCGGCCAGGCTGGCGGTGCGGTCACGCGACTGCAGCCAGCCCAGGATCACCAGCGCGGCGAGCAGGGCCCACACCCAGGCCGGCGTGCGCTCGAAGATCGGGGCGAGGGGCGCGAGCGTGGGCCACAGCAGCTTGCCCAGCAGGCGCTGCGGCAGCAGCGTGAATGCGCCGGCCAGCACGCAGGCGTAGAGGTAGAGGCTGCGCATCGTCTTCGCATGACCGGCGATGTTGCCGCGCGCGAGGTGGCGGAAGGCCAGCACCAATGCCCCGAGCGTCGCCGGCACCAGCAGGTGGATCGGCGTGAAGCCGGCGAGGTTGGGCAGGCTGCGGTCGCGGATGAACAGCGCCGAGAGCGCGGTGACGAGCATCAGCGTCACCCAGGCCACGCCGAAGGCGCGGTGCAGGCGGGGGCGCTGGCGCGCGCCCAGGCGCGCCCAGAGCGCCACCGGGCCGGTGGCGAGGGCGCCCAGGGCGGCGCCCAGGTGCAGGGCAATGACGGGGTTCGGTTCCATGTGGGGGCTCCTCTTGGGTGGAGCGGACTGTCGTCGCCCACGCCCTTCGCCGCGAGCGGGCTGCGACGAAACGCGCCAGACGCGCCGCGAAATGCATGTGCACGGGCGCGAAAGTTGACGCTGGAGCCCTCGATGGAGGGCTCTTCCCCCCCAATGGACGCACCGGGCCGGGTGAGCGTGACCACCGCGTCCATCCTGCTGGCCGGTGGTTTCTCTGCCCTCGTCGGTGTGTCCTACGGCTTCGGCGCGGCGGCTGCCGCTCCAGGCTGCGCTCTACGAAGAGCGGGTGCCGGTGCCCCTCAAAGCTGTGTCGCCCCCGTCAGGCCCAGATGCGGCGGTGCTTTTCCGCCAGTTGCTGCTGGCGCAGCATGATCTTGGGCACGTCGGGGTGCATCGGGCTGATCTCTTTCATGGCCCAGCGGTAGAAGGCCTCGGCGACGACCACGTGGAGCAGGTGCAGGATTTTCATAGGGGCCAATGTGGCACCGGCCTCGAAAAGGCCCTGTAGGTTGCGTGCGCAAGCGGCTTTGGCGCTTTCCGACAGCGCCTGTCGGACGGAAGACGCAGCGGCCACTCGCTTCCCTTCCGGCGTATCGGGGGCGCCGCCGGGTCCCCAGCCTCATAATCGCGCCTTTTGCGGAGAGTTGCGTGGACGCTGTGTTGCTGGTGAAGGCCGCGATCATGGGCATCGTGGAAGGGCTGACCGAATTCCTTCCCATTTCCAGCACCGGCCACCTGATCCTGGCCGGACACCTGCTGGGCCTGAGCGGCGAGCGCGACAAGGTGTTCGAGATCGCGATCCAGACCGGCGCGATTCTCGCCGTCATCCTGGTGTACTGGCAGAAGATCCGCGACACGATCGTGCGGCTGCCGAGCGAGCGGGCGGCGCAGCAGTTCGCGCTCAACGTGCTCATCGCCTTCCTGCCCGCGGTCGTGCTCGGCCTGGCGCTGGGCAAGATCATCAAGGCCCACCTGTTCACGCCGGGCGTGGTGGCCACCACCTTCATCCTCGGTGCCTTCGTGATCCTGTGGGCCGAGGGGCGCCGGCATCCGCCGGTGCGCATCCAGGAAGTGGAGGACATGCGCTGGACGGATGCCCTGAAGGTCGGCTTCGTGCAATGCCTGGCTCTGATCCCCGGCACCAGTCGCAGCGGCGCGACCATCATCGGCGGCATGCTGCTGGGCCTGTCGCGCAAGGCCGCCACGGATTTCTCCTTCTACCTCGCGATCCCGACGCTGATCGGCGCCGGCGTCTACAGCCTCTACAAGGAGCGCGCGTCGCTCGGGGCGGACGACCTGCCGATGTTCCTGGTGGGCCTGCTGTTCTCGTTCGTGAGCGCCTGGCTGTGCGTGCGCTGGCTGCTGCGCTACATCTCCACCCACAGTTTCACGCCCTTCGCCTGGTACCGCATCGCCTTCGGCGTGATCGTGCTGCTCACTTCCTGGACCGGCTGGATCCAGTGGGCCGAGACCTGAGCGCCGTCGCGTTGCGGGCGTAGGGGCGCCAGCGGCCTTCCCGCTGCGCCAGCCGGTCGGCCACGATGCGCAGCACGTCCGGGTGCGAGGGCATGCCGAGATGGCTGGCATCGACCGCCACGTTCTCGGCGTCGCGAGCCGGCTCTTCCAGGCAACCCTGCCAGCAGACCACGCCGTCGGTTTCGCTGTAGATGGAGGTCACCGGCACCGGCGGGCGGCGGCCGACGCGTTCCAGCAGTTCCGCGGTGAGCTGCGACATGTTGCCGCCCAGCAGGCGGAAGATGGTGCCGGCGTGGTTGGCATCGCCCATCGCGTTGTGCGGGGTGGCGAGGGTCACCACCTGCCGCACGCACTCGGGGCACAGCTTGGCGATCTCGCGCGCATAGACGCCGCCGAGGCTCCAGCCGACGAGGCTCACCTTGCGGCCATGGCGCGCGTGCACTTCGCGCACGCGTGCGACCAGCGCCGCGAGCCAGTCGTCGAAGTGGCCTTCCGGGCCGGTGTTGACACCGAGTTCCCAGTCGTAGACGTCGTAGCCGCAGTCCTCGAGGTGGGAGCGCAGCTGCGCGGTGTTCACGGAGCCGGCACCGAGGCCGGGATAGACAATGACGGGATGGCCGTCGCCCTGCACGGTGGCGGGCTGGGCCAGGCCGACCGCGCAGAACTCCAGCAGGGCGCGCAACGGCTCGGTGGCCAGCAAGGCCAGCGACGGCGCGCGAAAGCTCAGGGAGGAGGAAGGCATGCCGCGAGTGTTGGACCCGCGGCCCAGCCGCGCCGTGGGAGCGAGCGTGCCGGCCGTGTAGGAGCCGGGCACGAGCGTGCCGTCGACGAATGGAAGGCGCCCGCTCAGCCAGCCGGGGGGAGGGCCCGCAGCGCGGCCTCGATGGCGGCCGCGCACGCGACCGGCTTTTCCATCGGGAACAGGTGGCTGCCGTCCAGCATGGTCATGCGGCCCGCGGTCACGCGGCGCGTCATCGCCAGGCCGACCTGCCCGATCTCCGCCGACTGCAGGCCGCCGATGAACGCGACGGGGCAGCGCAGCGGATGCCGGCGCAGCACGCGCTCGAGGTTGTCCGGCAGCGTGTTGTAGAACGCCGTTTCGACGTCGCGGTCGAAGCTCAGCACCCGCTCGCCCGCCTCGTCCTGCGTGCCGTGCGCGATGTAGTCGGCGAGCACCTGTTCGTCCCAGCGGGCGAAGGCCTTCTTGTGCCGGAAATGCTCCAGCGCCTCCTCGCGCGTGGCCCAGCGGTTGCGCCGCTTGCGGCTGACGGCGCCGGGCGTGAGCGAACCCACCAGCGGGGTGCTCTTGACCGCGCGCAGCGCATGCGACTTCCAGCCGCCCACCAGCGGCGAATCGAGCAGCAGCACCCCGCGCGCCAGGCGCGGATGGCGCGCGGCGCACAGGATGCTCAGGAAGCCGCCGAGCGAATGCCCGACGAGGAAGGCGGGCTCGCCGGAGCGCTCCACCTCGCGCGCGGCGAAGTCGTGCAGCTGCTGCACCACGTGGGGCCAGTTGTCGGTCACGGGATAGCCCGGGTCGTGCCCGAACTTCTCCACTGCCTTGACGGTGAAGCCGCGCGAGCGCAGTTCGCGAAAGAGCACGCCGTAGGTGCCGGCGGGGAAGCTGTTGGCGTGGGAGAAGAGGATCAGGGGCATCGGCCCCGATTATTTCCCCATCACCTTCGAGGGCAGCCAGGTGGCGAGCTCGGGGAACACGCACAGGATCAGGATCGCCAGCACCATGCACAGCATGAAGGGGAAGGAGCCCTTGAGGATGGTCCCCAGCCGCACGTCCGGCGTGATGCCGTTGATCACGAACAGGTTCAGCCCCACGGGCGGCGTGATCAGCCCCAGCTCCATGTTGATGGTGAGGATCACGCCGAACCAGATCGGGTCGAAGTGCGCCGCATTCAGGATCGGCATCAGGATCGGCGTGGTCATGAGGATGATCGCCGCCGGCGGCAGGAAGCAGCCGGCCACCAGCAGCATCACGTTGATGGCCAGCATGATCCACCAGCGGTTCACCTGCAGCTCGCCGATGCTGGCGGCCACCGCCTGCGTGACCTGCAGCGAGGACATCATGTACCCGAACAGGATCGAGGCGCCGATGATCAGCATCAGCATCCCGGATTCGCGCAGGCCGTCGCGCAGGATGCGCCACAGGTCCTTCACGTTCCACAGGCGGTAGATCGCGACCACCATCACCAGGCACAGCATCGCGCCCACGCCGGCGGCCTCGGAGGGCGTGGCGATGCCGCCGTACAGCGCGTAGACCACGCCCACGATCACGGCCAGGAAGGGCAGCAGCTTGGGCAGCAGTTCCAGCTTCTCCTTCCACGAGTAGACGCGGTCCTGGTCCACCAGCTTCGTGCCGCGCTTCCAGCTCAGGAACAGGGCCCAGGCCATGAACAGCGCGGTGAGCAGCAGGCCGGGAATGATGCCGGCGATGAACAGGCGCCCGATCGAGGTCTCGGACGCGATGCCGTACAGGATCATCGTGATGCTGGGCGGGATCAGGATGCCCAGGGTGCCGCCCGCGGCGATGGCGCCGGTGGCGAGGTCCGCGTCGTAGCCGCGGCGGCGCATCTCGGGAATCCCCATCTTGCCGATGGCGGCGCAGGTCGCGGGCGACGAGCCCGTCAGCGCCGCGAACAGCGCGCAGGCGCCGATGTTGGAGATCACCAGCGAGCCCGGCACGCGGTGCAGCCAGCGCGCCAGGGCCTCGTAGAGGTCGCTGCCGGCGCGCGAGGACGCCACGGCCGCGCCCATGATGATGAACATCGGCAGGGACACGAGCGTGAAGTCGTTCAGGCCCGAGAAGAAGGTCTCGGCCACGAAGTGCACGCTGTTCCAGCCGTCCACGGCGATCATGAAGCCCAGGGCCACGCTGCCCAGGGCGAAGGCGATCGGCATGCCGGTGGCGAGCACGGCGCAGGTCACGACGAAGATCAGCGCTCCGGTGGCAAGGGGGCTCATGGTCAGATCCGGTCGTCGGGGGCGAGGCCGAAGGGCAGCGCGCTGCCGGTGGCCACCGCGTAGATCTCGGCGACGTACTGCAGCGCCAGCAGCGCCAGGCCGACCGGCACCGACAGGTAGGCGATCCACAGCCGCGCGCGCCAGATGGTGGAGGTGGTCTGGCCGGAGGCCCAGGTCTCGTACCACCAGGGCACGGCGCCCCACAGGAACAGCAGGCAGAACGCCAGGGCGAGGATGCTGCCCGCGAAGTGCAGGCGCCTGCGGGTTTCATGGCCCGCCATCAGCGGCAGCACGTCCACGTTGACGTGCCCGCCGGTGAGCAGGATGTAGGGCGCGCCCAGGAAGGTGGCGGCGATCAGCGCGAAGGTCACGAACTCGGTCTGCCAGATGGAGGACTGGCCCAGCACCGCCCGCACGAACACCATCTGGCAGATCACGCCGACCGACAGCAGGATCAGGCCGGCGGAGAACACTCCGAAGGCCCGGGAGATGGCATGCACCCCCCGGATCCAGGCGGGATGGTGCCGCACTTACTTGACGCTCAGGGCCTTGTCGATCAGGTCCTTGCCGCCGGGCACCTTCTCCGCGAACTCCTTGTACGAGGTCTTCTGCGCCACGGTGCGCCAGGCATCCGCCTCGGCAGGCGTGAGCGTGATCACTTCGACCTTGTTCTTGCGGAACACGTCGGTCATCTCGTCGTCCATCTTCTTCGACTCGCCCTTGAAGTAGTCCTCGGCCTTCTTCGAGGCCGTGGTCAGCGCCTGCTTCTGCGCCGGGTTGAGCTTGTCCCAGGTGCGCTTGGAGATCAGCACCGGCTCGTACATGAACCACAGCGCGTTGTCGCCGGGCGCGGTGACGCACTTGAGCTGCTCGTACAGGCGGAACGAGACGAAGCTGCTGGTGGAGGTGTCGGTCGCCTGGGCCACGCCCTGCTGCAGGGCGTTGTACACCTCGTTGGACGGCACCGAGACGATGGAGGCGCCCGCGCCCGCCCACATCTGGGCGAAGGTGGCCCCGGCCGAACGGACCTTCACGCCGGCGGCATCCTGCGGCCTGCGGATGCACTTGTCCTTGGCGCCGAAGGCGCCGGCGAGCCAGGCATCGGCCAGGACGTGCACGCCGCCCTTCTCGATCACGTCCTTGATGTCCTTCATGAAGGGCGAGTTGTTGATGCGGTCGGCGTGGGCGTGGTTCTTCACCAGGCCGGGCATCAGCGTCGCGCCGAACTGCGGGTGGAAGCCCGAGGCGTAGTCGAGCGGGAACGACGTCATGTCGATCTGGCCGCTGAGCATCGCCTTCCACTGCTCGGTCGCCTTCACCAGGCTGGAGCCCGGGAAAACCTTGATGTCGATCCCGACGTTCGCCTTGGCGACGTCGCGCGCGATCATCTGGATCATCTCGTCGCGCACGTCCCCCTTGCCGCCGGGGAACTGGTGCGAGGCCTTGAGCGTCAGCGTGTCGGCCAGCGAGGGCGTCGCCGCGAAGGCGACCGCGAGGAGCCCGGCGAGGGCGCGCAACAGGGGGAGGGGGCGCATGGTGCTTGTCTCCTGGATGGAATGTTTGGCACCGATGTTGCCGGACAGCGACCTGCAGGCGTCCCCGTGAATACCATGAAGAGCTCGACCGCAGCGGCAGCGCGCCGCGGCGCCGCGGATCAGATCAGCTTCTCGTCCGGCCGCGAGATCTTCTTGAGCGGCTTGCCGCGGCCGCCGGCCTGCGTGCGCAGGGGCGTGTCGGTGTGGCTCTCGTCCCAGACGGGATCGTCGAGGCTGTCGAACACCTCGCGCAGCTTCTGCCCCCAGCTCTGGTGCAGCATGCGGAAGTACGGGTTCTGCATGTCGATGCAGACGATCTTGTCGGTCTGGAAGCTGTTGGCCTCGTACACCACCAGGTCCAGCGGCGGGCCCACCGAGAGGTTGGACTTCATCGTGGAATCCATCGACACCAGCGCGCACTTGGCGGCCTCGTCGAGGTCCGTGTCGGGCGTGATCACGCGATCGAGCACCGGCTTGCCGTACTTGTATTCGCCGATCTGGAAGTAGGGCGTCTCCGCCGTCGCCTCGATGAAGTTGCCGGCCGAATAGACCTGGAACAGCCGCATGCCCTCGCCGGCGATCTGGCCGCCGAAGACCAGGTTGACGTTGAACTCCACCCCCGAGTTCTTCAGCGACTCGGCGTCGCGGTCGTACACGTGCCGCACGGCCTGGCCCAGCACGCGGCAGGCGTCGAACATGCTGGTGGCGTTCCAGATGGTGATCGGCTCGGGGTGGTTCGGTTCCTTGAGCTGCTCGACCTGCAGGATCTCGCGCACGGACTGCGAGATGCTCAGGTTGCCCGCGGACAGCAGCACCATGAAGCGGTCGCCGGGCTTCTCGTAGACGATCATCTTGCGGAACACGCTGATGTTGTCCACGCCCGCGTTGGTGCGCGAGTCGGACAGGAACACCAGTCCCGCGTTGAGCTTGATGCCGACGCAATAGGTCATGGTTGGAGTAGTTTCTTGAGTGTGTACAGCGCGTCGAGTGCGTCCCTTGGAGTCAGCGCGTCGGGGTCCAGCGCCGCGAGGGCTGCCTCGGCCTTGCTGGGCGCCGGCGCGTGGGTCGCGGGGGGCGGCGCGAACAAGTCTACCTGCTCGCGGCTTTGCTCCTGGTGCTGCTCCAGCGCGGCGAGCGCATGGCGCGCATGGTTCACCACGCCGGTGGGCATGCCCGCCAGCCGCGCCACCTGGATGCCGTAGCTGCGGCTGGCCGGCCCGGGCTGGATCTCGTGCAGGAACACGATGTCGGCGCCGGACTCCGTCGCGCCCACGTGCACGTTCACGGCGCGGTGGTGCCTGGCCGGAAACTCCGTCAGCTCGAAGTAGTGGGTGGCGAACAGCGTGAAGGCCTGCGTGCGGTCGTGCAGGTGCGCGGCGATGCCGGAGGCCAGTGCCAGGCCGTCGAAGGTGGAGGTGCCGCGGCCGATCTCGTCCATCAGCACCAGCGACTGCGCGGTGGCGCCGTGCAGGATCTGCGCGGCCTCCGTCATCTCCAGCATGAAGGTCGATTGCGCGTTGGCCAGGTCGTCGGCCGCGCCGATGCGGGTGTGGATCGCGTCCAGCGGCCCCAGCCGGCAGGCCTGCGCCGGCACGTACGAGCCCATCGCGGCCAGCAGGCAGATCAGCGCGACCTGCCGCATGTAGGTGGACTTGCCGCCCATGTTGGGGCCGGTGATGATCTGCATGCGCTGCTTCGGCCCCAGGCGCGTGTCGTTGGGGATGAAGGCGCCGGCGCTCGTTTCGGCCAGGCGCGCCTGGACCACGGGGTGGCGGCCCTGCGTGATCTCGATGCCGGGTTCCTTCATGAACTGCGGCCGGCACCAGTCCAGCGTGAGCGAGCGTTCCGCCAGCGCGCACAGCGCATCGAGGCCGGCCAGCGCGCGCGCCAGCCGCGTGAGCGCGGGCACGTGCTCCTGCAGGCCATCGAGCAACTGCTCGTACAGCCACTTCTCGCGCGCCAGCGCCCGCTCCTGCGCCGACAGCGCCTTGTCCTCGAAGGCCTTGAGCTCCGGCGTGATGAAGCGCTCGGCGTTCTTCAGCGTCTGGCGGCGCTTGTAGTCGTCGGGCACCTTTTCCAGCTGGCCCTGCGTGACCTCGATGTAGAAGCCGTGCACCTTGTTGTACTGCACGCGCAGGTTGGCGATGCCGCTGCGGGCGCGCTCGCGCGCCTCCAGCTCCAGCAGGAAGCCGTCGCAGTTGTCCTGGATGGCGCGCAGCTCGTCGAGTTCGGCGTCGCAGCCGGCGGCGATCACCCCGCCGTCGCGGATGAGGGCGGCGGGGTCCTCGCGCAGCGTGTGCGCCAGGCGCTCGGCGCAGCCGGCGGGCGGCTGCAGGTCGCGCGCGGTGCTCGCGAGCAGGCCCGGCAGGCCTTCGACCAGTGCCGAGAGCTGCTGCGCCTTGGCGAGCGCCCAGCGCAGGCCCACCAGCTCGCGCGGGCGCGCCTGGCGCAGCGCGATGCGGGCCGTGATGCGCTCCACGTCGCTCACGCCCTTGAGCTCGTGGCGCAGCTTGCCGAACAGGCCTTCGCGCAGGCCGCCGATGGCGTCGAGCCGCTGCGTCGCGACCGAGCGGTCCCGCAGCGGCTCCAGCAGCCACGACTTGAGCATCCGGCTGCCCATGCCCGTCATGCAGGTGTCCAGCAGCGAGAAGAGCGTGGGGCTGTCCTCGCCGCGCAGGGTCTGCACCAGTTCGAGGTTGCGGCGGGTGGCGGGCGGCAGCTCGATGCGCTCGCCGTCGCGCACGACCTGCAGCTGCTGCACGTGCGACAGCGCGCGGCCCTGCGTGTGTTCGGCGTAGGCGAGCAGGGCGGAGGCCGCGGCGTGCGCGCAGGGCAGTTCGTCGGCGCCCCAGGCGGCCAGGCTCGCCGAGCGCATCTGTTCCAGCAGCTTGCGGGCACCGAGCCCGGCGTCGAACTGGAACTCGGGCCGCTGCGTCAGCGGGGCGGAGCCGCGCAGCAGCTGCAGGCGGTCGCGGAAGGCCGGGGTGGCGTCGGCGCTGTGCAGCAGTTCGCTGGGCGCCACGCGGGCGATCCAGTCGCCCAGTTCGTCGCCGTCGCATTCGGCGAGCTGCAGCGCGCCCTGCGTGACGCTGAGCCATGCGAGTCCCACCTTGTGGCGCGGGCCCTGGTGCACGGCCAGCAGCACCGCCTCGGACTTTTCGTGGAGGAGTTCGCTGTCGGTGAGCGTGCCGGGCGTGACGACGCGGATCACCTTGCGTTCGACCGGGCCCTTGGTGGCGCCGACCTCGCCCACCTGCTCGCAGATGGCCACCGATTCGCCGCAGCGGATCAGGCGCGCGAGGTAGCCTTCCACCGAGTGGAAGGGCACGCCGGCCATCACCACCGGCTCGCCGGCGGACATGCCGCGGCGGGTGAGGGTGATATCGAGCAGCCGCGCGGCCTTCTCGGCGTCGTCGAAGAACAGCTCGTAGAAGTCGCCCATGCGGTAGAAGACGAGCGTGCCGGGGTACCCCGCCTTGATGGCGAGGTACTGCTGCATCATGGGAGTGTGGGCGCTCAGATCGGGGACGGCGGACATGAACCGGCGATTTTCCGGCATTTCTCCCTCTCCCCTCCGGGGAGAGGGCGGGGGGTGAGGGGCGCTCCGTGCGCTAATTGACGCCGCGTGCCCTCGCCCCAACCCCCTCCCGGAGGGAGGGGGAGGAATACCGCCTCAGGCCGGCGCGGACGCCGCTTCGCGGTTGTCGTTCAGGTAACGCGCCACCGGCAGCGCCTGCGGATACTCCCGCGCCACGAACGCCACCAGCTCCTCGCGCACCCGGCAGCGCAGATCGAAGTTCTTGCCCGCATTCGCCGCCGACACCAGCACGCGCACCTGGATGCACCGGTCCGTGGCGTCGGTCACCTGCACGGCGAACACCCGCTGGTCCCACTCCGGCGCGGCTTCGACGATGCGCCTGGCCTCGGCGCGGATCGGCTCGATCGGCGTGGCGTAGTCGACGAACAGGAACACCGAGCCGAGGATCTCCGAGCCCGTGTGGGTCCAGTTCTCGAACGGGTTCTCGATGAACCACTGCAGCGGCACGATCATGCGGCGCTCGTCCCACAGCTTGAGCACCACGTAGCTGCCGGTGATGTCCTCGACGCGGCCGAACTCGCCCTTGACGATCAGCACGTCGTCGATGCGCAGCGGCTGCGACAGCGCGATCTGCAGGCCCGCGATGAGGTTGCTGAAGACCGGCTTGGCCGCCAGGCCGCCCACGATGCCCAGCACGCCGGCGGAAGCGAGCAGGCTGGCCCCGAGCTGGCGCGCGCCGGGGAAGGTCATGAGCGCCATGGCGGCGCCGCCGATCAGCACCAGCACCATCGCCGTGCGCGAGAGCACGCGCGTCTGCGTCTCGATGCGGCGTGCCTGCAGGTTGTCGTCCACGCTGACCGGGTTGCGCTCGATCACGCCCTGCGCGATGCCCGAGATCGCGGCCATGACCAGCGCCGTGACGGCGGCGATCAGCAGCAGGCCGTTGACGTGCCGCACCGTGCCGATATGCCCCAGCGTGTCGGGTGCCGCCTGCCAGGCGATCTGCATCGCCAGCAGCGGCGCGGTGAAGGCCGAGGCCGTGCGCGTGCGCTCCAGCATGGCGCGCGGCACCACGGTGCGATGGGCGGCGCGGCGCAGCACGGCCCGCGCGGTGAAATTCGCCACCAGCGCGCCCAGGGCGGCCAGCAGCGCGATCATCAGGATCGGAGCCCAGGCCGGGTTGTCCTGCAGCTCCTGCAGCGTGCGCAGCGGGATCACTCGTCCGGAGACTCCGCGGAAGCCGGGTCCGCCTGCAGTTCGGCGGACGGACGCGTGCCGGGATCGACCAGCTCCGGCGTGTTCTGGCGCACGTCGGCCTTCTCTCCAGCGCTGGCGAACTTGCTGTACTTGGACAGCAGCTTGACCATCTGGCCGTAGATCTTCGGGTTGCCCGCGACCACCTCGCGCTGCTCCAGGAAGTCCGCCTCGCCGGTGAAGTTGCCCACCAGCCCGCCGGCTTCCGTCACCAGCAGCGAGCCGGCGGCGACGTCCCAGGGCGACAGCCCCGTCTCGAAGAAGCCTTCGGTGAAGCCGGCGGCCACGTAGGCGAGGTCCAGCGCGGCCGCGCCCGGGCGGCGCAGGCCCGCGGTGCGCTTCATGACGTCCGCCATCATGCGCAGGTACACGTTGAAGTTGTCGCCCGGGCGGAACGGGAAGCCGGTGGAGATCAGCGATTCCTTCATCTGCGTGCGCTTGCTCACGCGGATGCGGCGGTCGTTCAGGTAGGCGCCGCGCCCGCGCGTGGAGGTGAAAAGGTCGTTGCGGGTGGGGTCGTAGATCACGGCCTGCTCGACGCGTCCCTTCACGAGCAGCGCGATGCTGACGCAGTAGACGGGAAAGCCGTGGATGAAGTTGGTGGTGCCGTCCAGCGGGTCGATCAGCCACACGTGATCGGACGCCGCCCTGCCATGCTCGCGCCCGGACTCCTCGGCCCAGATGCCGTGGTCGGGGTAGGCCCCCAGCAGCGTGTCGATGATGATGCGTTCGGCCGCGTGGTCGACCTCGGTGACGAAGTCGTTGGTCTGCTTCTGCGAGATCCGGACGGCCTCGACGTCGAGGGCGGCCCGGTTGATGATCGCGCCGGCGGCGCGGGCGGCCTTGACGGCCATGTTGAGCATGGGGTGCTGGTTGGACGACATGAGTTGTTCAAGAGCGGTTCGCCGGCAAGGGCGGGACGCACGCCGGCGATGCGGAGTGCCACGATAGCCCCATTTTACGGCCCGGCCTGTCGGTGACGGCCGACGCGCCCGCCAAGACCCTCCTTACGCACAAACCCGGACCCCGCAAACCTTGAGCGCGCTCAGGGTTCGCGCAGCGCCCGGCCAGGGGCCCTTCCACGCTTGACGCAGGTCAAAGGCGGCATTTCGCATCCCGCGAACAATTTCCAGCATACGAACTCTGAGCTCCATCATGTTGCAGATCCGGCTCCACGGCCGCGGCGGCCAGGGCGTTGTGACAGCCGCTGAAATGCTGTCGCTCGCCGCCTTCGAACAGGGCCGCCATGCCCAGGCCTTCCCCAGCTTCGGCTCGGAGCGCACCGGTGCGCCGGTGGTCGCGTTCTGCCGCATAGCCGACAAGGAGATCCGCCTGCGCGAGCCCGTGCTGCAGCCCGACGTGCTGATCGTGCAGGACCCGACGCTGCTGCACCAGGTCGACGTGTTCCAGGGCCTGAAGGAGGACGGCTACGTCCTGATCAACAGCAAGCGCAGCTTCGAGGAGCTGGGCGTGGGCGACATGGCGCGCAGGTTCCGGGCGGAGCGGCTGGCGACGGTGCCGGCCACCGAGATCGCGATGCGCCACCTGGGTCGCCCGCTGCCCAACGCGGTGCTGCTGGGAGGCTTTGCCGCGCTGTCCAGCCTGGTCACGCTCGAGGCCGTGCAGCACGCCATCCGCCATACCTTCAGCGGCAAGGTCGCGGCGGCCAACGAGGCCGCCGCCGCCGAGGCGTTCGAGTACGTCACCCGTGAAATGCAGGAGCTCAAGGCATGCTGAAACAGATCGAAGGCTCGCGGGCCGTTGCCGAGGCGGTGGCGCTGAGCCGCCCCGAGGTGATCTGCGCGTATCCCATCTCGCCCCAGACGCATATCGTCGAGGGCCTCGGTGAACTGGTGAAGAGCGGCGAGCTCACGCCCTGCGAGTTCATCAACGTCGAAAGCGAATTCGCCGCCATGAGCGTGGCGATCGGCGCCAGCGCCGCCGGCGCGCGCAGCTACACCGCCACGGCCAGCCAGGGCCTGCTGTTCATGGCCGAAGCGGTCTACAACGCCTCGGGCCTGGGCCTGCCGATCGTGATGACGGTGGCCAACCGCGCGATCGGCGCGCCGATCAACATCTGGAACGACCACAGCGACTCCATGAGCCAGCGCGATTGCGGCTGGCTGCAGCTGTTCGCCGAGACCAACCAGGAAGCGGCGGACCTGCACATCCAGGCCTTCCGCCTGGGCGAGGAACTGTCGATGCCGGTCATGGTGTGCATGGACGGCTTCATCCTCACCCACGCCGTGGAGCGCGTGGACATCCCGGCGCAGGCCGAGGTCGACGCCTTCCTGCCGCCCTACGAGCCGCGCCAGGTGCTGGACCCCAACGATCCGGTGTCGATCGGCGCCATGGTGGGGCCGGAGGCCTTCATGGAAGTGCGCTACCTCGCGCACGCCAAGCAGACCATGGCGCTGGAGCGCATCCCCGTGATCGCGCAGGAGTTCGAGGAGCGCTTCGGCCGCGCCTCGGGTGGACTGGTGCGGCCCTATCGCTGCGAGGACGCGGAGACGATCGTCGTCGCCCTCGGTTCCGTGCTGGGCACGATCAAGGACACGGTCGACGAGATGCGTGCCGCCGGCATCAGGATCGGCGTGCTGGGCATCCAGTCCTACCGGCCCTTCCCGCTGGCCGCCGTGCGCGCCGCGCTGCAGGAAGCCAGGCGCGTGGTGGTGCTGGAAAAGAGCTTCTCCGTCGGCCTGGGGGGCATCGTCTCCACCGACGTGCGCCTGGCGCTCTCCGGCGTCCAGTTGCAGGGCTACACCGTGATCGCCGGCCTCGGCGGCCGCGCCATCACCAAGGCCTCGCTGGCCCGCACCTTCGCCGAGGCGATCGCCGGCACCTTGCAGCCCCTGACCTTCCTCGACCTCGACTGGCGCATCGTCAACCGCCAGCTCGAACGCGAACGCCAGACGCGCCGCAGCGGCCCCATCGCCGAGAACCTGCTGCGCGACGTCGGCACCGTTGCCGCGAAGGTGCATTGATATGTCTACCCAACCCGTCAAGTTCTACCAGACCGGCACCTTCACGGTGGGCAACCGCCTGCTGGCGCCCGAACAGCGCTCCGTGCAGTCCCGCACCGACCGCAGCAACTCGCTCAACTCCGGCCACCGCGCCTGCCAGGGCTGCGGCGAGGCCCTGGGCGCCCGCTACGCGGTGGACGCCGCGATGCGCGCCACCGACGGCCAGCTGATCGCGGCCAATGCGACCGGCTGCCTGGAGGTGTTCTCCACGCCGTATCCGGAAACCTCGTGGCAGCTGCCCTGGATCCACTCGCTGTTCGGCAACACGGCCGCCGTGGGCACCGGCATCGCCGCGGCGCTGAAGGTCAAGGGCAAGAACAACGTGCGCGTGATCGCCCAGGGCGGTGACGGCGGCACCACCGACATCGGCTTCGGCTGCCTCTCCGGCATGTTCGAGCGCAACGACGACGTGCTGTACATCTGCTACGACAACGAGGCGTACATGAACACCGGCGTGCAGCGCTCCTCCGCCACGCCGCACGCCGCGCGCACCGCCACCACGATGGCCGTCGGCGAGGAGCCGGGCGCCACCTTCGGGCAGGGCAAGAACCTGCCGCGGATCGCGATGGCGCACGAGATCCCCTACGTGGCCACGGCCACGGTGGCCGACCTGCGCGACCTGGAAGCCAAGGTCGAAAAAGCCATGAGCGTGCGCGGCGCGCGCTACCTGCACGTGCTGGTGCCTTGCCCGCTCGGCTGGGGCGCCGCCAGCGAGGACACGATCCGCCTCGCGCGGCTGGCCCGCGAGACCGGCATCTTCCCGGTGTTCGAAGCCGAACGCGGCGAAGTCACTGCCGTCACCAAGATCCGCCGCCGCATGCCGGTGGAGGAATACCTCAAGCCGCAGAAGCGCTTCGTGCACCTGTTCGGCAAGCCGGGACGCCCGGAAGTCGTCGCGCGCCTCCAGGCGGAGGCCGACCGCAACATCCGCCGCTTCGGCCTGCTCGACGAGGTGGAGGTCTGACCATGCAGAAACCCTTTGCCATCACCCTCGACCCCGGTTCCTCGCTGGCGAACCGCACCGGCTCCTGGCGCACCTCGCGCCCGGTCTACATCAACCGCCTGCCGCCCTGCAATGCGCAGTGCCCCGCCGGCGAGGACATCCAGGGCTGGCTGTACCACGCGGAAAGCGGCGAGTACGAAGCGGCCTGGCGCCACCTCACGCGCGACAACCCCTTCCCCGCCACCATGGGGCGCGTGTGCTACCACACCTGCGAAGGCGTGTGCAACCGCGGCAAGCTCGATGACTCGGTGGGCATCAACTCGGTGGAGCGCTTCCTCGGCGACGAGGCGATCAAGCGCGGCTGGAAGTTCGAGGCGCCCGCCGCCGAGAGCGGCAAGCACATCCTGATCGTGGGCGCGGGCCCCTCGGGCATGTCCGCGGCCTACCACCTGCGCCGCCTGGGCCATCGCGTGACGGTCAAGGAGGCCGGACCCGTGCTGGGCGGCATGATGCGCTTCGGCATCCCCAAGTACCGGCTGCCGCGCGACGTGCTCGAGTCCGAGATGCAGCGCATCGTCGACATGGGCGTGAAGGTGGAACTGAACACGCGCGTGGACCGCATCGACGAAACGATGCGCGAAGGCGGCTTCGACGCGGCCTTCCTCGCGGTGGGCGCGCACATCGCCAAGCGCACCTTCATCCCGGCCAAGGACTCCTCGCGCATCCTGGATGCCGTACAGGTCCTGCGCTCGATGGACGCGGGCGACCAGCCGCTGCTGGGGCGCCGCGTGGCCGTCTACGGCGGCGGCAACACCGCGATCGACGTCGCCCGCACGGCGAAGCGCCTCGGCGCGACGGAGGCCGTGATCGTCTACCGCCGCACCCGCGACAAGATGCCGGCGCACGATTTCGAGGTGGAGGAGGCGCTGGAAGAGGGCGTGATGGTCAAGTGGCTGTCCACCATCAAGCAGGCCGACGCGGGCGCACTCACGATCGAGAAGATGCGCCTGGACGAGAAGGGCATGCCGCAGCCCACGGGCGAATACGAGACGCTGCAGGCGGACTCGCTGATCCTCGCGCTGGGCCAGGATGTGGACCTGTCGCTGCTGGAGGGCGTGCCGGGCCTGGAGCTGAAGAACGGCGTGGTGCAGGTCGACCCGCAGACCATGATGACGGGCCATCCGGGCCTGTTCGCCGGCGGCGACATGGTGCCGGCCGACCGCAACGTGACGGTGGCCGTGGGCCACGGCAAGAAGGCAGCACGCCACATCGACGCCTGGCTGCGCGACGCGAAGCTGGAGCCCGCGGTGAAGCCGCCGCTGGCCACCTTCGAGAACCTCAACCCCTGGTACTACAGCGACGCGCCCAAGACCATGCGCCCGCAGCTCGATGCGGCCCGCCGAACCAGCAGCTTCGACGAGGTGCAGGGCGGCCTGATCGAGGCCAACGCGCTGTACGAGGCGCGCCGCTGCCTGTCGTGCGGCAACTGCTTCGAGTGCGACAACTGCTACGGCGTGTGTCCCGACAACGCGGTGATCAAGCTCGGGCCGGGCAAGCGCTTCGAGTTCAACTACGACTACTGCAAGGGCTGCGGGGTCTGCGTTTCCGAGTGCCCCTGCGGGGCGATCGAGATGCGGCCGGAAGAGGTGTAGCTCCGAGGGAAATCGAAAACCGGCAATTTCTCGGTTCGTCCAATACCCGCCGGCGCCCGCTGGGACAATGGCGGCATGTCCACCCGCTTCGTCCTGATCCAGCCCAGCCACGCCGGCAACGTCGGTGCCGCCGCCCGCGCCCTGAAGGTGATGGGCTTCGACGACCTGGTGCTGGTCAAGCCTCGGTGGGAGGACGTGCTCACGCGCGACGAGACGATCGAGCGGGCCAGCGGCGCGGTCGACGTGCTGCAGCAGGCGCGCGCCGTGGATTCGCTCGACGAAGCCCTGGAAGGCATGACCCACGTGTGCGCCACGGTCATGACGGCGCGCGACTTCGGACCGCCCACCAGCACCCCGCGTGAGCACCTGGGGCCGCTCGCCGGGCGCCGCGAGCGCGTCGCCTTCCTGTTCGGGTCGGAGCGCTACGGCATGCGCAACGAGGACGTGTACCGCTGCCACGCGGCGCTGCGCATCCCGGTGTCGCCGGACTACGGATCCTTGAACCTGGCCGCGGCGATCCAGGTGATCGCCTACGAGTGGCGGCTGGCGCTGGGTGGTTTCGAGGCGGCCCAGCCGGCCGAGCCGCCGGCGGTGGCCGATGCCGCCGCCGTGGCGGGCATGCTGCGCCACTGGGAGCAGTCCCTGGTGGAGATCGGCTTCCTGGACCCGGCCGCGCCCAAGAAGCTGATGCCCCGGCTGCAGCAGCTGTTCAACCGGGCGCAGCCCACGCCGGAGGAGATCCACATCCTGCGCGGCATCGCCAAGTCCATGTCGGAGACCGCGAAAAGGGCAAAAGCTTAGACTAGCGCTGCCATCAGCCTGGAACACCATGTTCAGCCGACTGCATTCCGACATCCAGTGCATCCTCGACCGCGACCCTGCCGCGCGCAGCAAGTGGGAGGTGCTCACGTGTTATCCGGGGCTGCACGCGATCCTGCTGCACCGGATGTCGCACGGGCTGTGGCTGCGCGACATGCGCTGGCTGGCGCGCTGGATCTCCCAGTTCTCGCGCTGGCTCACCGGCATCGAGATCCACCCGGGCGCCAGGATCGGCGAGAACGTCTTCATCGACCACGGCATGGGCATCGTGATCGGCGAGACGGCGGAAGTGGGTGACGGCTGCACCATCTACCAGGGCGTGACGCTGGGCGGCACCTCGCTGACCAAGGGCGCCAAGCGGCATCCGACGCTGGGCAGGAACGTCGTCGTGGGCGCCGGCGCCAAGGTGCTGGGCGGCTTCACGGTGGGCGACAACGCGGCGATCGGCTCCAACGCGGTGGTCACCAAGCCGGTGCCGGACGGCGCGACGGCGGTGGGCATCCCGGCGCGCATCATCCAGGCCGAAGACCAGTCGCGGCGCGAGGAAGCGGCCGCGAAGATGGGTTTCTCGGCCTACGGCATCACCAACTCGGACGACCCGCTGTCGCAGGCGATGAAGGGCCTGATCGACAACGCCTCCTCGCACGAGCACCAGATCGCGCTGCTCTGGCAAGCGATCGAACACCTCTCCAGCCAGCGCCGCGGCGACGAATGCGTTCCGGCGGACGCGCAGACGAAGGAGAGCTTCGAGGCGGAGAAGCTGACGCAGCTGGTGGGTAAGTAGCGCCGGCGCGTGAACGGGCCTTTTGAAGCCGGACAGCCGGACGCAGAGGACGCGAAAGATACGCAGAGGACGCAAAAAAGACAAAGAAACCTTTAAAGGTTTTCTTTTGCGTCCTCTGCGTACCCTTTGCGTCCTCTGCGTCCGGCTGTCCGCTTTTGGGGTTCTCAGGCCCGCGCAGCCCGAATCGCCGTCTTCGGACGGAACGCCTTGCAGACCGCGTCGTCGGTTTCGAGGTACGGGCCGCCGATCAGGTCGATGCAGTACGGGACCGCGGCGAAGATGCCCGGCACCACCTGCTTGCCGTCTTCCTTCAGGCCTTCCAGCGTCTCCTGGATGGCCTTGGGCTGGCCCGGCAGGTTGATGATCAGGCTCTTGCCGCGGATCACGGCCACCTGCCGCGACAGGATGGCCGTCGGCACGAAGCGCAGGCTGACCTGCCGCATCTGCTCGCCGAAGCCCGGCATTTCCTTGTCCGCCACCGCCAGCGTCGCTTCCGGCGTGACGTCGCGCGGCGCCGGGCCGGTGCCGCCGGTGGTGAGCACCAGCGCGCAGCCCGCATCCACCAGCTCGATCAGCGTGGCGCTGATGCGCTCCTTTTCGTCGGGGATCAGCCGCTCCTGGAAGGTGAGCGGGTTGCGCAGCGCGCGCGCGAGCCAGTCCTTCAGCGCGGGCAGGCCCTTGTCCTCGTAGACGCCGCTGGAGGCGCGGTCGCTGATGGAAACGATGCCGATCGTGGCCGGGTCGTGCTCACTCATGGTCTTCCTGCTCCATCTGGTCGCGCACGATCTGGAAGATCTCGCGGTAGGCGCGCCCGCGCCGCGGCGCCTGTCCCTTGGACACGTCGTCCTGCGTGGGCGCGGCATCCTTGCGGGCCTGGCGGATCAGCGCGCGCAGCTGCTGCACGTCGGTGCCGGGATGCACCTGCAGCCAGTTGTCCAGGGCCTCGTCGCGCGCGATCAGGTCGTCGCGCCACTTCTCGGCCGCGTGCAGCGCCAGCGCCTGCTGCGCCGAGCCGCTGCGTTGTTCCTCCAGCGCGTCGCGGATGGACTGCAGGGCCTCGGGGTCGAGCGCGCGCATCAGCTTGCCGACGTACTGCATCTGGCGCCGGCGGCCTTCGAAGTTGGTGATGCGCCTCAGGTTTTCCAGCGCGGTGGCCAGGCCCTCGGGCAGTTCGAGCCGCTCGTACAGGTCGGCGCGCAGCGCCAGCAGCGCTTCGCCGAGCTTCTGCAGCTCGGTGCTTTCCTTCTTCAGTTCCGTCTTGCTCGGCTCGCCCCCCGTCTGCTCGGCGCGCAGCTCGAGATCGAGCTCGCTGCCTTCGGCGACGAAGTGACCTTTGACGAAATAGCCTTTTTTCGGTTTGCGGGACATGCGACGGGAGTGGGTAACGCGGCAGTCGGTGCCCGACAAGCGCCAAGTATCATAGCCCGCCATGAACAAGACACCCGCGAGCAAAGGATCCGGATTCAGCTATCGCCGCGCCGATTTCGAGGAACTGGTCGACTTCGCCCTCGCGCACGCGCGCCGGCTCGGCGCCACCGACGCGGGAGCGGAAGCGTCCGAAGGCTGCGGCCTGAGCGTGTCGGTGCGCAAGGGCGAGCTCGAGACCGTCGAGCGCAACCGCGACAAGTCGCTCGGCATCACGGTGTACGTCGGCAACCAGCGCGGCAACGCGAGCACGTCCGATTTCTCCCGCCCGGCCATCGAGCGCACGGTGCAGGCCGCCTACGACATCGCCCGCTTCACCGCGCAGGACCCGGTGGCCGGCCTGCCGGACCTCGACGAAGTGGCGCCGCTGGCGGAACAGCCCGACCTCGACCTGTTCCATCCCTGGGACATCACCAGCGAAGGAGCCGCGGAACTGGCGCTGCGCTGCGAACGCGCGGCCCTCGATACGGACGAGCGCATCACCAATAGCGAAGGCGCGGGCGTGTCGGCGCAGCAGAGCCATTTCTTCAGTGCGCACACGCATGGTTTTCGCGGTGGCTATGCGAGCTCGCGCCATTCGATCTCGGTCGCGCCGATTGCCGGCCGCGCCGAGCACATGCAGCGCGACGCCTGGTACAGCTCGATGCGCTCGGCCGCCGAACTCGCCTCGCCCGAGGCGGTGGGCCGCTACGCCGCCGAGCGCGCGCTGGCGCGCCTGCACGGGCGCAAGATCGAGACCACGCAATGCCCGGTGCTGTTCGAGTCGCCGCTGGCCGCGGGGCTGATGGGCACCTACGTGCAGGCCACCAGCGGCGGCTCGCTGTACCGCAAGAGCACCTTCCTGCTGGATTCGCTGGGCAAGCAGGTCCTGCCGGAGCACGTGGACATCGTGGAAGACCCGTTCGTGCGCCGCGGCAAGGGCAGCGCCCCGTTCGACGAGGAGGGCGTGCGCACCCGGGCGCGCAAGGTGGTGGAAGCCGGCCGGGTGGAAGGCTACTTCCTCAGCAGCTACTCGGCGCGCAAGCTGGGAATGAAGACCACCGGCAACGCGGGCGGCTCGCACAACCTGACCATGACCTCGCGTCTGACGCAGCCGGGCGACGACCTGGTGCAGATGCTCAGGAAGCTGGGCACGGGCCTGTTCGTCATCGAGCTGATGGGGCAGGGCGTGAACTATGTGACGGGCGACTATTCGCGCGGCGCGAGCGGCTTCTGGGTCGAGAACGGCGAAATCGCCTACCCGGTCCAGGAAATCACCATCGCCGGCAACCTGCGCGACATGCTGCAAGGCATCGAAGCGATCGGCGCGGACACCTACAACTACGGCGCGAAGACGGTCGGCTCGATCCTGGTGAACCGGATGAAAGTGGCGGGCCGCTGAAGACGGACTGCCGGACGCAGAGGGCGCAAAGGGTACGCAGAGGACGCAAAAAAGACAAAGAAAACTCTAGAAGGTTTTCTTTTGCGTCCTCTGCGTACCCTTCGCGTCCTCTGCGTCCGGCTGTTGGGTTTGAAGCCTCACCCCGCCAGCGCCGCCTTCACCGCGGCGCTGACCTGCCCCATCTCCGCCTTGCCGGCCAGGCGCGACTTGGCGGCGGCCATGACCTTGCCCATGTCGGCGGGGCCCTTGGCGCCGGTTTCGGCCACGATGGCGCGGACTTCGGCGGCGATCTCGTCGGGCGACAGGCGCGCGGGCAGGTAGGCCTGCAGGACGGCCACTTCGGCCTTTTCCTTGTCCGCCAGGTCCTGGCGGCTGGCCTTCTCGAAGGCCTCGATGCTGTCCTTGCGCTGCTTGAGCAGCTTGTCCACGATGCCGACCACGCCGGCGTCGTCCAGCGCGATGCGCTCGTCGACTTCCTTCTGCTTGATCGCCGCCGTGAGCATGCGGATGGCGCCCAGGCGCTCGGCGTCCTTGGCGCGCATGGCGGCCTTCATGTCCTCGGTGATGCGTTCCTTGAGCGTCGTCATGTCGTCATTCTCCTGGCTGGAAAGTGAAAAAGCCCGCCGGGCGTCCCCGTCGGGCTTTCTCGAACAGGGGCTGCGCCCCGCTCAGTAGAGCTTCTTCGGCAGCTGCATGCTGCGCACGCGCTTGAAGTGGCGCTTCACCGCGGCGGCCTTCTTGCGCTTGCGCTCGGCCGTGGGCTTTTCGTAGAACTCGCGGGCGCGCAGCTCGGTGAGCAGGCCCAGCTTCTCGATGGTGCGCTTGAAGCGGCGCAGCGCCACATCGAACGGCTCGTTTTCCTTGACTCGAATGGTCGTCATTGACTTCCCGAATATTCAGTGTGGCGGATGAAGATCGAGGACATCCACCTGGGGTCCCCACCTTTAGGTTCGATCAGGCCGGTGGGGGTTTGCCAGCAAAGCCCGAGATTATAGCGTGGTGCGGCGCAACATCAAGGGCGACCCGGATTGGCCTCGGCCAGCGCGTGCGCGCAGGCATACGCGCTGGCCCAGGCCCACTGGAAGTTGTAGCCGCCGAGCCAGCCGGTCACGTCCACCACCTCGCCGATGAAGTACAGCCCCGGCTGGCGGGATTCCATCGTCTGGGAGGACAGCTCGTGCGTGTCCACCCCGCCCGCCGTCACTTCGGCCTTGCGCCAGCCCTCGGTGCCGGTGGGCACCAGTTCCCAGCGGGCCAGGCGCTGCGCGAGCTGCTGCAATGCCTTGTCGCCGGCTTCGTTCACCGGGCGCTGCCAGGCGGGATCCTGCTGCACCCAGGCCTCGGCCAGCCGGGCCGGCACCCATTGCGCCAGCTCGTTGGCCAGCAGCTTGCGCGAGCGCAGCTTGGCCTGCGCCAGTTCGGCCGCGAGGTCCACGCCGGGCGCGAGGTCGATCCGGATCGGCTGGCCTTCGCGCCAGTAGCTGGAGATCTGCAGCACCGCCGGGCCGCTCAGTCCCCGGTGGGTGAACAGCAGGTCCTCGTCGAAGGCCATGCGCTCCTTCTTCTCGCCGGTTTCGATGCGCACCGGCAGGGACAGGCCCGCCAGCTGGGCGAACGGCGCCCAGTCGCCGCCGTCGAAGGTCAGGGGCACCAGGGCCGGCCGCGGCGGCACCAGGCGCAGGCCGAACTGGCGCGCGATGCGGTGGCCGAAGTCGGTGGCGGCGATCTTGGGGATGGAAAGGCCGCCGGTGGCGATCACGACCGCGCGGGCGTGCACCGGCCCGCGGTCGGTCTGCAGCACGTAGCCCTCGCCGCCCGCTGCGATCTCGCGCGCCGCGCAGGGCTGCCAGTGCGTGACGCCGCCGGCCGCGCATTCGGCCAGCAGCATGCGGATGAAATCCTCCGAGGAGCGGTCGCCGAACAGCTGGCCCTTGTGCTTCTCGTGGAAGGGGATGCCGTGCTTGTGCACCAGGGCGATGAAGTCCGCCGGCGTGTAGCGCGCCAGCGCGGAGCGGCAGAAATGCGGGTTGGCCCCCAGGAAGTGCTTGTGCGGCGCGCGCGGATCGAGCTCGCGGTTGGTGAAGTTGCAGCGGCCGCCGCCGGAGATGCGGATCTTTTCCGCCACCTTCTGGGCGTGGTCCACCAGCAGCACCTTCACCCCCAGCTGGCCGGCCACCCCGGCGCAGAAGAGGCCGGCGGCACCGGCGCCGATCACCACGGCATCGAAGGAGGGAGGAGGAGGCGGTGCCGTCATCGCGGCGGATTATCGGGGCGGCGGCGGCGACAGACGGGAGCTGCAACGGAATCCGCCTCTTGTTCGACCAATTGCTTCTTAGGGGCCCGCCCTAGGATGCCTTCACTGTCGGGAAGATGGAGAAGGAACACACATGAAGAAAGCCTCGATGTTGCTGCTGGCCCTGGTGAGTGCCGCAGCCGGTGCGGCCCAGGCCGGAACCTATGCGGTGCAGCCGGATTCGGACTGCCCCGGCATCAGCGCGGAAGCGCTGGCGCAGGAAGTGCGCAAGGCGGGCGCGGCCGCGGGCCTGGACCTGCCCAAGGACATGGCGGTGCGTGCGGAGCTGCACTGCGCGCCGGAAGGCAAGGGCGGCCGCTTCGTCTACACGGTGCGCGCGGCGATCGAAAAGCAGCTGGCCGACGGCGAGACGCTGCGCTGGGCGCCGGTGGCGCAGCTCACGGGCTACGGCACGGCCGCCGGCAGCAGCGCGGTGCTGCGCCAGGTGGGCTTCACCGTGCGTGACGTGATCCGCCAGGAACCCTGAACGAGGGGAGAAGGCGCCCTGCAACGGGGCGCCTGGTTCTTCAGGCCGCCGCGGCGGCCTGGCCGGCGAGCACGATGGACAGGTGGGCCTGCTGCAGCGTGCGCTCCCGCGGGTCCTGCATCACGGTGCGCGCGATCGCCAGCTCGTCGAGGCGGAACGCGCACAGCACGAAATTGCTCGTCGCCAGCTTCACCACTTCCCCGAGCGACATCCCCACCAGCAGGTCCGCCATCTCCGCGCTGATCCCCAGGCGCAGCATGGCCGTGGCGCGGTCGTCCCGCAGCAGCTTCTGGGCGAGCAGCATGTAGGTGAGGTTCAGGTCGGCGATTTCCTTGGACGCTTCCGCTGCTTGCATGCTTGTCTCCAGGGGCCGGTGCGGCCCTTCTTGGGACGAGAGTGTGACAGCGTGTTACTTGTACGTTGCGTCTGTTACGGATGAGTGGCGCTGGACCGGGGATGGGTGGCGCGGGCCGTGGACAAGTCGCGAGGCCCGCCTCAGGAGGCGACGGGCTGCGCCTTCTTGCCGGCGCGCGAGGGCGGCCGGCACAGCACGCAGACGAAATCGCGCTGGTCCTCGTGCGCATGCGCCACGAAGCGGCCGGTGCAGCGCGTGCAGGTGGCCAGGTCCAGCATGCGGCTGTCGAAGAAGCGCACCAGGGTGCAGGCACGGGTGAAATCGAGCACCTGCTCGTCGCCGTGCGCCTGGACCTGCTGCTGGTACATGCGGAAGGCCTTGATCAGCGCCTCGAGCCGCCCCTCGGCGTGGGGCAGCATGTGCAGGTAGATGTTGTAGAACATCGAGGCGTGGATGTTCGCCATCCACGTCATGTACCAGTCGGTGGAGAAGGGCAGCAGCCCCTTGGGCGGCGAGGCGCCCTTGATCTCCTTGTACAGGCGGGCGAGCCGGTCGCGGCTGAGGCCGACCTCCGCCTCCAGGAACTGCAGCCGCGCGCCCAGCTCGATCAGCGTCACCGCGAGCTGGACCTCGCGGGCTTCCTGCAACACACTTTTCTGGGCCATCCGCCTGAACCTCGACTGTCGGAGCGCCCGTATTCTCGCCGCCGCGGCCGCTGTCCTGCCGCCGCCCGGCGCGCCCGGCGTGCCGGTCAGCGCGCGGCGTGGCTTTCGACCATGCGCACGAGGTGCTGGAACTGCGGCCGCAGCAGCGCTGCCAGCGCCTGCTGGTCCTCGCGGATGCGCAGCGTGAGGGCGGCGAGCCGCTCGCGTTCCGGCGCCGTGAAGGCACCGACGGGCACGTCGGCCTCGCGCAGATGCACGAACAGGTCCGTGCAGCGCGCGTCGAGCACGGGCAGCTGCGCCCACTGCAGCTGGCGCGCCAGTTCCACCATCCTGGCGACGGTGGCGGCCAGCTGGGTGTAGAACGCGAGGACGTCCTTGCCGGTCATGTCAGGCCGCCGCCGACCCGAGGGCCAGGGTTTCGAAACCGGCGCCGTGCGAGCGCGGCTGCAGCAGCGCAGGTTCGGCCGCGGCGGTGGCCGCTTCGCCCTGGTCGGCCAGGCGGAACACGCTCACCGCTTTCAGCAACTCGCCCGCCTGCTGCCGCATGGCATGGGCCGCCGCGGAGGCTTCCTCCACCAGGCCGGCGTTCTGCTGCGTCACGCGCTCCATGTCGGTGATCGCCTGGTTCACCTGCTCGATGCCACGGGTCTGCTCCGCCGTGGCGTTGGAGATCTCGCCGACGATCGTGCTCACGCGCTGGATGCTGGCGACCACGTCCTGCATCGTCTTGCCGGCCTGCGCCACCAGCGTGCTGCCGGCGGCGACGTTGCCGGTCGACTCCTCGATCAGGGACTTGATCTCCTTGGCGGCCGCCGCGGAGCGCTGCGCCAGGTTGCGCACCTCCGCCGCCACCACCGCGAAGCCGCGGCCCTGGTCGCCCGCCCGCGCCGCCTCCACCGCGGCGTTGAGCGCCAGGATGTTGGTCTGGAAGGCGATGCCGTCGATCACGCTGATGATGTCCGTGATGCGCCGGGCCGACCCTTCGATGCGGCCCATCGTGTCGACCACGTTGCCCATCACCTTGCCGCCTTGCACGGCGGTCTGCGAGGCCTGGGCGGCGAGGTGGTGCGCCTCGCGCGCGCTGTCGGCGTTCTGCTTGACGGTGCTGGTCAGCTCCTCCATCGAGGCGGCCGTTTCCTCCAGCGAGCTGGCCTGCTCCTCGGTGCGCTGCGACAGGTCCTGGCTGCCGGAGGAGATCTGCGTCGAGGCGGCGGAGATCGTCTCCGTGCCCGCACGCACCTGGTCGACGATGTCGACCAGGCCGTGGTTCATTTCCGCCAGCGCCCGCAGCAGGTCGCCGGTCTCGTCGGAGGCGCTGGAGCGGATTTCCGCCGTCAGGTCGCCGCCGGCGATGCGCCCGGCATGGCCGATCGCCTTCTTCAGCGGGCGCACGATGCTGCGGCTCATGAAGACCGAGACGAGGGCGGAGACCACCAGCGCCAGCACGCTCAGGAGCACCAGCGCCAGCACCGCCTGCCGGAAGGCGCCGTTGGCGCGCTCGTAGGCGCTTTGCGCGTGCGCTTCCTGGCGCGCGACCAGCTCGTCGAAGCCATGCACCATGTCCTGGAAGGCCGCGTCGGCGTTCTGCATCTGCATCGCGCCGATGCTCACGTCCACCGTGCTCAGGTCGATCGCCTTGAGCATGCTCTCGCGGTACTTCGCCAGCCGGGGCGCGAGGTCCTGGATCCTCTTGCGGTCCTCCTCCTCGACCTGCATCGCCCGCAGCGCCTCGAGGCGGGCGGCGATCTCGTCGACCTTCTTCTTCTGCTGGGCGGTCGTGCGTTCGATCTGTTCCGGCTTGAGGTTCTGGATCCAGGTGAACAGCCGGTACACGTTGGAATGCACCTCGCTGATCGCCTGCGCCGCCTGGGCGGCGCTCTTGTAGGCGCTGAAGCGCTCCTTGTACAACTGCTCGAGGGTGCGCGACTGCATGCCGAGCACCCCCCAGGAGACCACCGCCACCGTCAGCAGGAACACCATGGCCACGAACGGGGCCACGGACACCTTTTGCCAAAGCTTCATGTTGTCGCTCCCTCCCTCATGGCCGTGGCGGCGGGCGCGGCCGGCCCGCCGCGCGCGGTCCTCACTTCTTGTAGATGCCGCCGCAGACGATGTAGTCGTCCAGCCGCTCGCAGTACGCGGTCTTCGGCTCGATCTTCTTGCTCACGGGATTGACGAACTTGTAGTCGGTGTAGAAGGTGGCCTTGGCCTTGGCGAAGTCGACGCGCTCCTTGATGTATTCCTTGCCGTCGATGTCCTTCATGTCGATGAAGTTCTTGCCCACCATCTTCTCGTTGGTGCCGTGCGCCACGCAGGTGCCATCGATCTTGTGCACCGCGAGGTACAGGTCGCGGTCATGGAAATCCTTGTTGTCGCGGCGGGTGATCTCGGCGAACCCCTTGTCCTTGCCGTTGGCCTTGATGAAGGCCACGCCCTTCTTGACCATCGCCTCGGCTTCCTTGGCCGTCGCGGCGTCTTCCGAAGCCCGGGCCACGCCCGTGCCCACCACCGCCGCCAGCACCGCGGCCACCAGGGAAATCTGCTTGAACTGCATTGCTCCGTCCTCTCTGTATGAATCGATGAGGACATTCTGGCTGAGCTGGCGCGGCGCCAAAACGCTGAACAAGGGGCGGATTCCGGGGCACCTCCCGGGATCGGGCCGATGGCCCTGCGCAGCCTAGGGAAACGACCTAGCGCGCGGTGTCGCGCGGATGCCGAAAGGCTCCCGGCCTCTCAGGCCGTGCGGGCCTTCGGCACGGCTTCGGCCGCCACGGCGACGCCGCGGATCACGTCGCCCACGACGATCACCGAGGGACTGGCCAGGCCTTCCCGCGCGATGGTGGCGCTGAGTTCGCCGAGCGTGGTGACCGCATGGCGCTGCCCGGGCAGGGAGGCGCGCTGCACGATGGCCACCGGCGTCTGCGCCGGCAGGCCGGCCAGCAACTCGTCCTGGATGCGGCCCGCGCTGCTCACGCCCATGTAGATCACGAGCGTCAGGTGGGCATCGCGCGCGGTGGCCGCCAGGCTCTTCCAGTCCGGCAGGCGTGCACCTCTTTGGGCATGCCCGGTCAGGAAGATCACGCCCTGTGCATGCTCCCGGTGCGTGAGCGGCACGCCCAGCGACGTCACCGCGGCCAGCCCGGAGGTGATGCCGTTGACCACCTCCACGTGGACGCCGGCGGCGCGCAGGTGCTCCACCTCCTCGCCGCCGCGGCCGAAGATGAACGGGTCGCCGCCCTTCAGGCGCACCACGTTCTCGCCTTCGCGCGCGGCCATCACCATGAGCCTCTCGATGAAGGCCTGGGGCGTGCTCTTGCAGCCGCCGCGCTTGCCGACGTGGATCACGCGGGCTTGCTTGCCCGCATGCGCCACGATCTCGGGGTTGACGAGATCGTCGACCAGCAGCACGGTCGCGGCCTGGATCGCCTTCAGGGCCTTGAGGGTCAGCAGTTCCGGGTCGCCGGGGCCGGCGCCCACGAGGGTGACTTTGCCTGTATTCATGCGGACGCGAGGTGCAAGATGTGTTCCACCTGCAGGGCCATGGAATCGGGCACGGACTTGCGGCCGGCCAGCACGTCGCGGATGTAGGCCGCGGTCGTCTCGGGGTCCACTTCCCTGGGCAGCTCGGGCAGGTCCGTCAGGGTGCCCTTGCGGCCTTCCTGCAGCGTCACGCGCCGGCCGTCGCGAAAGCCATCCATCTGGGGCAGCCGCCGCGCATCGGCCACGACTTCGCCCTCGGTGCCGCGCAGCAGCAGCGCCGTGGCCCCGGTGAGCTCGAAGACGGCTCCCATGGACACCGCGTATTCGGGATGGGTGTAGCTGCTGACGATGACGGCCGGGCCGTCGCAGGGATTCATCAGCTTGACCAGGCTGTGGGCGCTGTTGCGCAGGCCGATCACGCGCCGGGCATCGAGCAGGCGCTTCAGCCCCGGGCTGAGCACTTCGGTCGGCACGAACGCCACCTGGCCGTCGCGGATCACGGGGGCGGCGTCGCTCGCCTGCAGGTCCATGGCCTGCAGCACGTCGCGCACGAACACGCGGCTCGATTCGGTGGCGGTGCCGTGGATCAGGACCGGCAGCCCGCGCCGGGCCACCAGGCCGGCCAGCAGGGGCGTGAGCACCGGCAGCCGGCGCGCGCCGTTGTAGCTGGGCAGGACGACGATGGGCTTGCCGCTCGCGGAGCTGGCGCGCCGCAGCCGTGCATGCGTGGCGTCGAGGAAGCCGCACATCTCCTCGGGTGTCTCGCCCTTGACGCGCATGGCGATGCAGAAGGCGCCGACCTCGAGGTCGGTCACGCTGCCATCGAGGATCTGCCCGAACAGGTCGGCCGCCTGCTCGCGCGTGAGCGAACGCGCGCCCTGCTTGCCGCGGCCGATTTCCTTGAGGTACTGCGAGATGCCCACGCGCAATTGTTGCAGAGCGCTGATGACTGGGGGCTATATGCTGATTCCGGCCTGCCATCGCGAGGGGTCAACCCTGATGCCGCACGCGGGAGCCGCTGGCACACTGCCGCGGCAAAGGGAGCCCCGCATGACGCTGCACCCGCTTCGAGCCGCCGCACTCGCGCTGCTGGCCGCGTGCTTCGCGCCCGCGGCGCTCGGGCAGGCGGCGTACCCCCAAAAGCGCGTGACCCTCGTGACGCATTCCAGTCCCGGCGGCGGCAGCGACGTGTTCCTGCGCGAACTCGCGCGCCACCTCGGCCCCGCGCTGGGCGTGAACTTCGCGGTGGAGAACGTCACGGGCGGCAGCGGCGCCAAGGCCATGGCGATGGTGGCGCGCGGCAAGCCCGATGGCACGGTGTTCTACGCCACCACGCCGACCTACATCCAGACGACGCTGCTGTCGAAACCGGAGGTCGGCTATACCGCGCTGGAGCCGGTGGCCATCGTGTTCGAGGACCCGGAAGTGATCTTCACGCGCGCGGAGGCGCCGTTCAGGTCGCTGCCCGACGTGATCGAGCACGCCCGCCGCAATCCCGGCAAGGCGCGCTGGGGCGCGGCCAATCCGACGTCGCTGGAGCGCATCGCGCTGGAACGCATGTCGCGCAAGATGAACGTCAAGGTGCCGGTGGTGCCGCACGAGGGCGGCGGCGACCTGTTGATCAACGTGCTCAATGGCACGCTCGACATCGGCGTGGGCGAGGTGGAGGAACTCAAGGGGCAGCTGCAGGCCGGCAAGGTGCGCCTGCTGGCCGTGCTCTCAGACAAGCGCATGCCGCTGCTGCCGCAGGTGCCCACTGCGCGCGAGCAGGGCGTGGACGTGGTCGTGCGCAAGTTCCGCGGGCTCGCCGGGCCGAAGGGCGTTTCGCCCGAAGCCGTGAAGGCGCTGGAAGCGGGCCTGCGCAAGGCGCTCGCCACGCCGGCCTACCGCAAGAGCTATGCCGAGAGCAACCTCGTGCCGCTGATGCTGGGCCACGACGAGGCGGTGCGCTTCACCGGCGAGATCGCCGCCGACATCGGCCAGACCTTCCGCGAACTCGGGATCACCAAATGAGGGTGCAGCGCGGCGACCTCGCGCTGGGCCTGGGGGCGATCGTGCTGGCCGCTGCCTGGCTGCGGCTGGCCGGCGGCATCGCGGAGAGCCTGCTGTCCGATGCGGTCGGTGCTGCGGGCCTGCCGAGGGCGGTGGGCTGGGCGCTGGGCCTCGTGGGCGTGCTGCTGTGCGTGCGCAGCATCATGCGCGCGCCACGGGGCGACGCGAGCACGAGTACGGGCACGGCCGCGGCCGCAGGCTGGCGCCCGCACGTGCGCGCGCTAGGGCTGCTCGCGATCCTGTTCGGCTACGTGCTGGCGGCACCGTGGCTCGGATATGCCGTCGCGACCGGCGTGCTGCTGGCCGCCGGCGCCGCCTACGCCGGCGTGCGCCGCGGACGCGAGCTGGTGCTGGTGCCGGTGGTCGCGGCCTTCGTCTTCTGGCTGCTGTTCGTGCATGCCTTCGGCATCCCCATGCCGGGCAGCGTGCTGCTGGGAGGCGCCTGAATGGACGCCCTGCTGCAGGCCGCCTCCGCGCTCACCGGCAGCTGGGCGATCCCCGCGGCCTTCCTCGGGGTGCTGTGGGGCATCCTGGGGGGCGCGCTGCCCGGCATCTCGCCCTCGATCGCGATGGCCATCCTGCTGCCCATGACCTACGGCATGCAGCCGGTCACGGCGATGGTGCTGCTGGCGAGCGTCTACGTCGGCGCGGAATACGGGGGCTCGATCCCCGCCATCCTGATCCGCACGCCCGGCACCAATTCGGCGGCGGCAACCACGGTGGACGGCTACGAAATGGCGCGCCAGGGCCGCGCGGGCGAAGCCCTCGGCATCTCGCTGATCGCGGGACTCGTGGGCGGGCTGTTCGGCCTGCTCGTGCTGGTCACGGCGACCAGACCGCTGGCCAGCGTGGCGCTGTCCTTCACGCCCATGGCGTACTTCGCGCTGGGCATCCTCGGCATCTCGGTGATCGCGAGCCTGTCCGGCGGCTCGCTGCTCAAGGGCCTGCTCGCCGCGCTGCTGGGGCTGATGCTTTCCATGGTGGGATCGGACCCCGTCTCCGGCGTCTCGCGCTTCACCTTCGACCAGCCGGAGCTGCTCGAGGGCATCAAGCCGCTGCTGGTGATGGTGGGCCTGTTCGCCGTGTCCGAGATGCTGGTGCAGGTGAGCGAGCCGCCCTGGGCGCGCGCCGAGGCCCGCAACACGCGATTGAAGCTGCCAGACTGGGCGATGGCCAAGCGGCTCGCACGCCCCACCGCGATCGGCTGCGCGATCGGCACCTTCGAGGGCGTGACGCCTGGCGCGGGCGGCACGGTCGCCGCCTTCATGTCGTATTCGGAGGCGCGGCGCTGGTCGAAGCACCCGGAGGAATTCGGCCAGGGCTCGCCCGAAGGCGTGGCCGCGCCCGAATCCGCCAACAACGTCGTCACGGCGACGGCGCTGGTACCGCTCCTGAGTCTCGGCATCCCGGGATCGAACTCCGCGGCGATCCTGCTGGGCGGCTTCCTGGTGCACGGGCTGCAGCCCGGGCCCATGCTGTTCGAGAAGGCGCCCCAGGTGGTGTACGGCCTCTACGCCGGCCTGCTGATCGCCAACATCGCGATGCTGCTGATCGGCCTCGTGATCCTCACGCCCTGCATCTGGCTGGTGAACCGGCCCAAGCCGTGGCTGATCGCCTTCATCCTCGCGCTGGTCGTCTCCGGCGTGTACTCGGTGCACCAGAGCCTGTTCGAGGTGGGCCTGGTGCTCGCCATCGGCGCACTGGGCTACGTGCTGCGCCTCGCCCGCGTGCCGCTGCTGCCGATGGTGCTGGGCGTGGTGCTCGGGTTCATGATCGAGTCGAACTACCGGCGCAGCCTGCTGCTGTCCGGGGGCGATGCGACGATCTTCTTCACCGACCGCGTGTCGCTGGCGCTGCTGGTGGCGGCCGCGGCGCTCGCGCTCTATTCGAGCTGGCAGGAAATCCGCGGGCCGCGCCGAAAGCGTGCCGCCCTGGAGGAGCAGACCACGTGAGCAACACCACTCCCGACCTGACCGTGGCAGAACGGCTCGCGCAGGTGATCGAAGGCCTTCCCGCCGGAGCGCCGCCTGCCATGCAAGCCGTCTGCCGATCCCTCCTGGTGGATGTGGCGGGCATCTGCATCGCGGCGCGCCACACCGACTTCATGCGGGCGACGGCGAGCGCCAGCGACGACCCGGGCGAGTGCACCGTGATCGGCCACGCGCAGCCGCGCAACGTGGCGATGGCGGCCCTGTGCAACGGCACGGCGGCCCACGGCGAGGACTACGACGACACCTACGAAGGCGGCCCCGCGCATGCCGGCGCGGTGGTCGTGCCGGCCTTGCTGGCCACGGCGGAACGCCACGGCCTCGGCGGGGCGGAGCTCGGGGCCGGCCTCGCGGTGGGCGCGGAGGTGATCTGCCGCATGTGCCTGGTCGCCCCGAAACTGGTGCACAAGGCGGGCTTCCATCCCACGGCGGTGTTCGGCGCGATCGGCGCGGCGGCCGGCGTGGGGGCGGCGCTGCGGCTCGATGCGAAGCAACTGGTGGACGCGATGGGCGTGGCCGGCAGCATGGCCTCCGGCATCATCGAATACCTGGCCGAGGGCGCGTGGACCAAGCGCATGCACCCGGGCTGGGCCGCGCAGGCGGGCTACCGCGCGGCGCGCATGGCACAGGCGGGCTTCACCGGGCCGCGCACCCTGTTCGAGGGCGAGCACGGCTTCTACTGGGCCTTCGCCCGCACGCACGAAGGCCGTTTCGACGCCATGCTCGAAGGCTTGGGCGAGCGCTGGCTGGCCGCCGACATCGCCTTCAAGCCTTATGCCTGCGGCACCATGGCGCACCCGTACATCGACTGCGCGCGCAAGGCGGTCGCGCAGGGTCTGGATCCGTCGCAGGTGGAAAGCATCGAATGCGAGACGGCCGAGGGCATCGTGCATCGCCTGTGGGAGCCGCTCGCGAACAAGCAGAACCCGCCCAATGGCTACGCCGCCAAGTTCAGCATCCCGTACGCGATCGCCGTCGGCATGCTGCGCGACGACGCCGGCCTGGGCGACTACGAGGAGGCCGTGGTGCACGATCCGAAAGTCCGCGCGCTGGCGGGCAAGGTCCGCTATGTGGTCGATCCGGCCAATCCGTATCCGCGCCAGTTCACCGGGCACCTGCGCATCACCTTGCGCAGCGGCGAGGTGCGCGAATTGCGGCAGGGACATTTCCGCGGCGGGGTGGAGGAGCCGCTGTCCTTCGAGGACTTGGTGAAGAAGTTCGGGGCCAACTGCGCGTACGGCGGGGTGGGTGAAGATCGCGCCGGCGAAGTGCTGGCCGTGCTCACGCAATTGCTGGAGGCGCCGCGCATCGACCTGCGCGCGCTGCGGTGCGCATGAGCGGCCGCGTCGCTGTCGTGACCGGCGCCGGGCGCAACATCGGCCGCGCCATCGCGCTGGTGCTGGCGCGCGAAGGCGTGACGGTGGTGGTCAACGTCCGCGCCAACGAGGAGGAAGGGCGCGCCGTCGTGCACGAGATCGAGGCCGCCGGCGGCCAGGGCGTGGTCATCCGCGCCGACGTGGCCGATCGCGACGCGGTGGATTCGATGATGCATCGCGTGCAGCAGCGTTACGGCCGCCTCGACGTGCTGGTCAACAACGCCGCCGTGCGCGAGGAGGCCGCTTTCGAGCAGATGGAATACGAGTCCTGGCGCAACGCCCTGGCCGTCTGCCTGGACGGCGCCTTCCACTGCACGCAGGCGGCGCTGCCGCTGCTCAAGGCGAGCGGCCAGGCCAGCATCGTCAACATCGGCGGCCTGACGGCACACACCGGCGCGAGCAAGCGCGCCCACGTGGTCACGGCCAAGGCGGGCCTGGTCGGCATGACGCGCGCGCTGGCCACCGAGCTGTCGCCGCAGGGGATCACCGTCAACTGCGTCTCGCCGGGGCTGATCGACACCAGCCGGGCCGGCAACACCCCGCACCACCACGCCGTGCACCGTACGCTGGTCGGGCGCGCGGGCCTGCCGGAGGAAGTGGCCGAGGCGGTGTGCTGGTTGACGGGGACGCACGCGCGGTATGTCACCGGGCAGGTGATCCACGTGAATGGTGGCGCGTACCTCGGAGGGTGACGGGGCGCGAACGCTGGGGTTCCTGCGCTACGCGCGTCACCGCCAGCCTACGGCAGGGCCGCGAGCGAATCGTAGGCCGGCGGCGGAGGTAGGCTGGCGGCGGAGGTAGGCTGGCGGTGGAGGTAGGCTGGCGGTGGAGGTAGGCTGGCGGTGGAGGTAGGCTGGCGGTGGAGCGACAGCGAAACCCCAGCGATGCGCAAGCGTCAAGCCGCCTGCCGCAGCGGCGCGACGGACCGCACGATGCGCTTGAGCTCCGGCACGCACGAGCCGCAGTTCGTCCCGCAGCGCAAGCTCGATTGCAACGACGCGAGCCGCTCCTCCGCCGACCCCGTGCAATGGGCGACATGCCGCTCGATCGCCTGCGCTTCCACGCCGAAGCAGCTGCAGACCTGCCTGCCCTTGGTCACCAGCGCCAGCGGCGGCTGCGCGCCGGTCGCGAGCAGCTGGCGGCCATAGGCCTGCGCCGGCAGTTCCTGCAGCAGCAGCGCCTTGAGCCAGCCTTGCGCGCTGGTGTCGCCGGCCAGCAGCAGCGCGTCGACGCGCAGTTCCTCGCCGTCGCGATGGATGCCCACCGTGCGCCAGTGCCCCCGGCGCCGGTCGGAGTAGCGCAGCGTCTCGATCTCCGTTAGCCCGAGAAGGGCTTCGAGCTGCCGCAGCAGGTCCTCCGGCGCGGCCTCGTATGCCGCCGCCCGAAAGAGCAGGCCGTGCCGCTCTCCCGTGCCGGCCTGCGCCAGCGGCGTGTTGTTCGAGAAGGGCACGCAGGAAGCGAAGGGGAACAGCGCCATCAGCGCCTTGAGCTTCTCGCGCCGGGCCAGCACGTCCTCGCGCGGCAGCCACGCCGCGGCGAGCAGCGTCCAGGGCAGTTCCGCCTTCAGGATCTTGACGGCCGCGTGCTTCAGTTCGGGCTGCTTCGAAGTGGGGCAGTACGCCGACGTGGTGATCGCGTTCACGCCGGCCAGCGGCTCGCCCGTGCTGGAAAGGCCGGTCACGAACTCGCTGCCCCAGTGCATCGCGACGAAGGCCTGCGCCGGCTGCAGCTCCGCGCTCGCCTGCACCGGCAGCACGATCGAGCCGCGCTTGGAGGTGACATGGACCAGGTCGTCGTCGGCGAGCCGCAGGCGGGCGATGTCCTGCGGATGCATCTGCACCGCAGGCTCGGGCACGTGGCCGAACAGGCGCCCGAGCGTGCCGCTGCGGCTCATGCCGTGCCACTGGTCGCGCAAGCGCCCGGTCGTGAGTGAAAACGGATAGCGCGATTCGCGCGGCTCCGCGACGGGCCTGTACGGCACGGCCGCGAAGCGCGCCTTGCCGTCCGCCGTCGGAAACACGCCGTCCTCGTACAGGCGCGCGAGCCCGGTGCGCGCCGCCTGCGGGAAGGGCCACTGCTGCGGCGCTTCTTCCAGGGCTGCGTACGAGAGACCGGTGATGTCGAGGTCGCGCCCGCGGGTCGTCTCGCGGTGCTCGAGCCAGATCGCTTCCGCGCTGCGGTACGGGAAGAGCGAGGGCCCGTGCAGCTTGCCTTCCAGCCGGCGCGCGAAGTCGACGACGATCTCCCAGTCGTGCCGCGCCTCGCCGGGCGGCGGCACCGCGCTGCGCACCCGGCTGATGCGCCGCTCGCTGTTGGTGACCGTGCCGTCCTTCTCGCCCCAGGTGGTGGCGGGCAGCAGCAGGTCGGCGAAATCGCAGGTGGAAGTGGTGGCGAAGGCTTCCTGCACCACCACCAGTTCGGCCCGTTCGAGCGCACGGCGCACCGTCTTCTGGTCCGGCATCGATTGCGCGGGATTGGTGCAGGCGATCCACAGCGCCTTGATCTCGCCGTCGGCCGCGGCCTGGAACATCTCCACGGCGCTCTTGCCCGGCTTCTCGGGCACCGAGGGCACGCCCCACAGGGCCGCGACTTCGGCGCGATGCCCGGGATTCGCCAGGTCGCGGTGCGCGGACAGCAGGTTCGCCAGGCCGCCGACCTCGCGCCCGCCCATGGCATTGGGCTGGCCGGTCAGCGAGAAGGGACCCGCGCCGGACTTGCCGATCTGCGCGGTGGCGAGATGCAGGTTGATCAGCGCGGCGTTCTTCGCCGTGCCGCTGGTGGACTGGTTCAGGCCCTGGCAATACAGGCTCAGGGTGGCCGTAGAAGTCGCGAACCACTTCGCCGCCGTGAACAGGTCCTCCTTCGCGAGGCCGCAGGTCTGCGCCACGAGGTCCGGCGTGCATTCGCGCACCACGTCTTTCAGCGCCTCGAAGCCGCTCGTGTGCGCCGCGATGTAGTCGGGCCTCGTCCAGCCTTCCCACAGCATGATGTGCAGCAGGCCGTGGAACAGCATCACGTCGGTGCCGGGCAGGATCGGCAGGTAGAGGTCCGCGATTTCGGCGGTGTCCGTGCGCCGCGGATCGCAGAAGATGATCTTCATCTGCGGCCGCTTCGCCTTGGCCTCCTCGATGCGCCGGAACAGGATCGGGTGCGCATAGGCCGTGTTGCTGCCGACGATGAAGATGCAGTCGGCGTGGTCCACGTCCTCGTAGCAGGTGGGCGGGGCGTCGGCGCCGAGCGTCATCTTGTAGCCGGCCACGGCGCTGCTCATGCAAAGGCGCGAGTTGGTGTCGACGTTATTGGTGCCGATCAGGCCCTTGGCCAGCTTGTTGAAGACGTAGTAGTCCTCGGTGAGGAGCTGGCCCGAGATGTAGAAGCCCACGGCGTCGGGCCCGTGCTCCAAGACGATCTGGTGGAAGCTCTCGGCGGCGAAGTCCAGCGCCTCGCCCCAGGGCACGGGGTGCGCCGGGCCGCCGCGGCTCTCGCGCCGCATCGGCTGCAGCAGGCGGGCCTGGCGCGTCACTTCGGGCGCGGCCGTCAGGTGCAGCGTCGAGCCCTTGGTGCACAGGCGGCCGAAGTTGGCCGGATGGTCCGGGTCGCCGCGCACGCCGGTGATCCGGTCCCCCTCGGACTGGATGATCACGCCGCAGCCTACGCCGCAGTACGGGCACGTCGACCGGGTTTCAGCCATGCCTGGCGCAGGGGCCCGCCACCGGCGGCTGTTCGTCCAGGGCGAGCGTGGCGAGCTCCACCGGGTCCAGCATCACCTGGCCTTCCTGCACGCGGCACGAGAAGCGCTGCGTGCAGCCTTCGTCCGGACCGCGGGCCTTGCCGTCGTCCAGGCCGATCGTCCAGTTGTGCAGCGGGCAGGCCACGCTGGTGCCGAACACGATGCCCTGCGACAGCGGGCCGCCCTTGTGCGGGCAGCGATCGAGCAGGGCGAACACCTGGTCCTCGGCGTTGCGGAACACGGCCACGTCCATGCCGCGCGCGCGCGCCACGCGCCGGGCGCCCAGCACCGGGATCTCGTCGACGCGGCAGATCACCGTCCAGTCGTTGCTCTTCATGCCGCCTGCCCCTCTTCCTCGGTTTGCAGCTTGCCGAATTGGCGGGTGTCGACCGCCGCCTTCTCGTGTTCGAACCAGGGATCGGGCTCGCCGTCCAGGGCGAACTGCAGCCGCTCCCACAGCGCCTTGCGGCCCGCGTGGTCCTCCAGGATCTTCTTCTTCACGTACTCCAGGCCGACGCGGGCGATGTAGTGCACCGTGCGTTCCAGGTACCAGCCTTCCTCGCGATAGAGTTGCAGGAAGGCCCCGCTGTACTCCAGCACTTCCTCCTTCGTCCTGACCTTGCAGAAGAACTGGCCGGCCTCGGTCTTGATGCCGCCGTTGCCGCCCACGTAGATCTCCCAGCCGGAGTCCACGCCGATCACGCCCACGTCCTTGATCCCCGATTCGGCGCAGTTGCGCGGGCAGCCGGAGACGGCGAGCTTCACCTTGTGCGGCGCGTACATGCGCCACAGCGCCCGCTCCAGGTCCTTGCCCATCTGGGTGGAGTCCTGGGTGCCGAAGCGGCACCACTCGCTGCCGACGCAGGTCTTGACCGTGCGCAGCGCCTTCGCGTACGCATGGCCCGAAGGCATGCCGAGGTCTTGCCAGACATTGCGCAGGTCCTCCTTCTTCACGCCCAGCAGGTCGATGCGCTGGCCGCCGGTGACCTTCACCGTCGGGATCTGGTACTTGTCCACCACGTCCGCGATGCGGCGCAGCTCGGAAGCGGTGGTCTCGCCGCCCCACATGCGCGGAATCACCGAGTAGGTGCCGTCCTTCTGGATGTTCGCGTGGCTGCGCTCGTTGATGTAGCGCGACTGCGGATCGTCCTTCGCCTCCTTGGGCCAGGTGGAGATCAGGTAGTAGTTCAGCGCCGGGCGGCAGGAGGAGCAGCCGTTCGGCGTGCGCCACTCCATGAACTTCATCGTGTCGGCGATCGTCACCAGCCTGTTGTTGCGGATGGCGTCACGCACTTCCTGGTGGCTGTGGTCGGTGCAGCCGCACATCGCCTTCTTCTTGGGCGCCGCGGAGTAGTCGCCGCCGGCGGTGAACATGATGATCTGTTCGACCAGGCCGGTGCAGGAGCCGCAGGAGGCGCTGGCCTTGGTGTGCTTGCGCACCTCGTCCAGCGTGAACAGGCCCTTTTCCTTGATGGACTTGCAGATCGTGCCCTTGGTCACGCCGTTGCAGCCGCAGACCTCGTCGCCGTCGGACATGCAGGCGGCCTTGTTCTGGCCCTGGTGGCCGGCGTCGCCGAGGTTCGATTCGCCGAACATCAGCTTGTCGCGGATGTCGGCGATCTTGCGGCCCTCGCGCAGCAGCTTGAAGTAGTAGCTGCCGTCCACCGTGTCGCCGTAGAGGCAGGCGCCCACCAGCTTGTCGTCCCGGATCACCAGCTTCTTGTAGACGCCGCCGGTGGGATCGCTCATCACGATCTCCTCGGTGCCCTCGCCGCCCATGAAGTCGCCGGCGGAGAACAGGTCGATGCCCGTGACCTTCAGCTTGGTGGAGGTGAGCGAGCCGGTGTAGCGGCCGATGCCGAACTGCGCCAGGTGGTTGGCCGCGACCTTGGCCTGCTCGAACAGGGGCGCCACCAGGCCGTAGGCGATGCCGCGGTGCGCCGCGCATTCGCCCACCGAGTACACGCGCGCATCCGTCACGGTCTGCATCGTGTCGTGCACGACGATGCCGCGGTTGCAGTGGATGCCGGCCTTCTCGGCCAGCTCGGTGTTGGGGCGGATCCCCACCGCCATCACGACCAGGTCGGCGTCGGCCTGCGAGCCGTCCTTGAACCTGATGGCGGTCACGCGGCCGTCCTCGCCGCCCACCAGTTCCTGGGTGTGGGCGCCGATCAGGAACTTCAGGCCGCGTCCCTCCAGCGACTTCTGCAGCAGCTTGCCGGCGACGTCATCGAGCTGGCGCTCCATCAGCCAGGGCATCACGTGGACCACGCTCACGTCCATGCCGCGCTTCATCAGGCCGTTGGCCGCTTCCAGGCCCAGCAGGCCGCCGCCGATGACGACCGCCTTCCTGTACTTGCGCGCCGCCTCGATCATGGCGTTGGTGTCGGCGATGTCGCGGTAGGCGATCACGCCTTCGAGGTCCTTGCCCGGCACGGGCAGGATGAAGGGATTGGAGCCGGTGCACAGCAGCAGCCGGTCGTATTCCTCCTCGGTGCCGTCCTCGGCGCGCACGATGCGCTTGACGCGGTCGATCTGCACCACCTTCTTGCCGGCGTGCAGGCGGATGCGGTTCTGCCCGTACCACTCCCAGGAGTTCAGGACGATCTCGTCCAGCGTCTGCTCGCCCGCCAGCACGGGCGACAGCAGGATGCGGTTGTAGTTGGGGTGCGGCTCGGCGCCGAAGACAGCGATGTCGTACAGCTCGGGGGCGATCTTGAGCAGTTCCTCGATCGTGCGCACGCCGGCCATGCCGTTGCCGATCATCACGAGCTTCATCTTCTTCATGCGTGGTGACTCCTGGGATCTGTGTTCCGGGTACAGGTCAGCACACCACGTTGTGCGCGCGGCCGGCGGTACGGTGCACGGCCCGGGTGCAGCGTCGCACCCGATATCGTGTTCATTGCAGGGACCGTGCCAGCCGATGCCGGCCGCGCTTGCACTATGCTTGCAGCGACTCCCGAGACCCTGCAGTGACTTCCGTCCTCCTCCTGACCACGCCCGATCCTGGTGCGCCCACGCTCTCAGCCGACTTCACCGCGGCCGGTTTCCAGGTGCGCGGCGAGGGCGATTGCGCCCACCTGGTGCGCGAAACGCTGCGCGCCGCGCCCGACGTGCTGGTGTGCTGGATGACGCGCCCCACTTCGGAACTGCTGCAGGCTGTCGCGACGCTGCAGGCCCAGCAGGCGACGCCCGTGCTGTGCTTCACGCAGGACGGCGGCGTCGAATGGATGCAGCGCGCACTGGAAGCGGGCGTGCACGCCTGGGTGGTGCAGGGCTACGCCCCGGCGCGCCTGCGCGCCCTGGTGCACCTGGCGCTTGCGCGCGAGGCGCACGAACGCCGCCTGCGCACGCAGGTCGCGGAGCTGTCCGAGAAGCTCGACGAGCGCAAGTGGATCGACAAGGCCAAGGGCATCCTGATGCGGGCGCAGCACGTGAGCGAGGAAGAGGCCTTCCAGTTGCTGCGCACCGCGTCCATGCAGGGCAACCAGCGGGTCGGGCAGGTGTCGCGCCAGGTGATCGAGTCGTCCCGCGTCGCGCAGGCGATCAACCGGGCGGGGCAGCAGCGCATGCTGTCGCAGCGGCTGGTGAAGCTGTACGCGCTCGCCTGCAGCCGCACGGAGGGCGCCGCCGCGGGCGCGCTGATGCGCGAGTCCATCCAGCGCGTGGAGGACAACCTGGCTGCGCTCCAGTCCGACCTGTCGGCAGCTACCTATGGCGACCTGATCGCCGCCGCGCGGGAAGGCTGGCGCGCCCTGCGCGCATCGCTCGAAGCGACGCCGCGCGCCGCCGAACTGCCGCGGCTGGACGAACAGGCCGAGACCGTGCTGGCCCAGGCGAACGCGCTGGTGGCGGCGCTGGAGTCGTCCGGCGTGGCCACGACGGTGCAGGTGATCAACCTGGCGGGCGGCCTGCGCTGGCGCTCGCAGCGGATGGCGAAGCTCGCGCTGCTGCAGGCGCTGGCGAGCGACAAGGCGGCGCTGGAGCCGGCGATGGCGCAGACCGCCGCGGACATCGAGCAGGGGCTGGCCACGCTGGCACAGGCCCCGCTGTCGACGCCGCTGATCCGGTCGATGCTGGAACACGGGGAGACGGCGTGGAAGGAATTGCGCGCCGCCGTGCCCGGGGCCGACAAGCCCGCGGGGCGGATGAAGGTGGCGGCGGCGAGCGAGGAACTGTTCGAGTTGTTCGACCAGCTGACGGAGGCGTACCAGCACAGCATCCAGGTGCTGATGGGGTGAGGTTCGGGAAGACGGACTTCCGGACGCAGAGGACGCAAAGGGTACGCAGAGGACGCAAAAAAGACAAAGAAAACTTTAAAAGGTTTTCTTTTGCGTCCTCTGCGTACCCTTCGCGTCCTCTGCGTCCGGCTGTCAGGTTTTGCTATCCCTGACGACCCGCTGCGGGGATCAAGCGGCGGCCTTTTCCTTTTTCGAGAAGGCGCCCGCCGCGCGTGCCGCGATGGGCTCCACCTTGCGCTGCTTCTCGTACAGGAAGGACAGGATCTCCTGCCGGCAGTGGTTGTAGACCTTGTCCTCCGCCAGCGCGATGCGGTTGCGCGGACGCTGAAGCGGCACGTCCATGACCTGGCCGATGGTGGCCGACGGGCCGTTGGTCATCATCACCACGCGATCGGACATCAGCACCGCCTCGTCGACGTCGTGCGTGATCATCATGACCGTGTTGCCCAGCTCCGACTGGATGCGGATCACCTCGTCCTGCAGGTGCGCCCGGGTGAGCGCATCGAGCGCGCCGAACGGTTCGTCCAGCAGCAATACCTTGGGCTCCATCGCCAGCGCGCGGGCGATGCCCACCCGCTGCTTCATGCCGCCGGAGATCTGCGAAGGCAGCCGGTCCAGCGCGTGCGACATGTTCACCATCGCCAGGTTGTGCAGGATCCACTCCTTGCGTTCGGCCGCCGAGCGCGTGTCGCGGAAGATCTTGCCGACCGCGATCTCCACGTTCTGGTAGACCGTGAGCCAGGGCAGCAGCGAGTGGTTCTGGAACACCACGGCGCGGTCCGGCCCCGGCGCGTTGACCTCGCGGTTGTCCAGCAGCACGCCGCCCGAGGTGGCCTTCAGCAGGCCCGCCACGATGTTCAGCACGGTGGACTTGCCGCAGCCGGAATGGCCGATCAGCGAGATGTATTCGCCGCGCTGCACGGCCAGGTCGATGCCCTTGAGCACCGGGTTGCCGCCGTTGGGGCCGGCGAAGGTCATGTCGACGCGCGACAGCGAGAGATAGGCATTGCTCATGGCGGGGGTCCTCAGGAGGCGGCCGTGCCGCGGGTGACCTTGCGGCCGACGAAGGCGACGATGCGGTCCAGCGTGAAGCCCACCAGGCCGACGTAGACGAGCGCCAGGATGATGTCGCTGATGCGCGAGGAGTTCCACGCGTCCCAGATGAAGAAGCCGATGCCCACGCCGCCGATCAGCATCTCCGCGGCGATGATCGCCAGCCACGACAGGCCCACGCCGATGCGCAGCCCCGAGAAGATGAAGGGCGCGGCCGCCGGCAGCATGATCTTGGCGAAGTACTCCACGCCATTGAGCCGGATCACCTTGGCGACGTTGCGGTAGTCCTCGGGAATGTTGCGGATGCCGATCGAGGTGTTGATGATGATCGGCCAGATCGACGTGATGAAGATGACGAAGATCGCCGACGGGTGCCCGTCGCGGAAGCCCGCCAGCGAGATCGGCAGCCAGGCCAGGGGCGGCACCGTGCGCAGCACCTGGAACAGCGGGTCGAGCCCGCGCAGCGCCCAGGTCGATTGGCCCACCAGCACGCCCAGGCTCACGCCGGCCAGCACCGCCAGCGAGTAGCCGTAGGCCACGCGCTTCAGGCTGGCGAGCAATTGCCAGGCGATGCCGACGTCGTTGCCGCCGCGGTCGTACCAGGGGTGGACGATCAGCTCCCAGGTGTCCTGGATCACCTTGCTCGGGGCGGGCAGGGCGGCGCCCGGGCGCGAGCCCAGCGCCTGCCAGACGATCAGCAGCAGCGCGAGGATCACCAGCGGCGGCAGCACGTAGGCCATGAAGCCCCTGGCCGCATCGGCGGCCCAGGTGCGCAGGAGCCCGGGCGCCACGGGCGCCGGCAGGCGGATCGGTTCGACGGTGTCGGCGGTTCGCATGCGTGGCTCCTCAGGCGCTCTTGACGGTCTTGATCTCGAGCGAGTCGAGGTACTTCTTCGGGTTGGCCGGATCGAACACCTTGCCGTCGAAGAACTTCTCCACGCCGCGCGAGGTGGAGCCCGGGATGTCCTTGGCCGCGACGCCCAGTTCCTTGGCGGCGGCGCGCCACAGGTCCTCGCGGTTCACCCTGGCGATCAGCGCCTTGGTGTCGAGGTTGGGAGGCAGGTAGCCCCAGCGCTGGTTCTCGGTGAGGAACCACAGGTCGTGCGACTGGAACGGGTAGCTCGCGTGGTCGTTCCAGTAGCGCATCTGGAACTTGCTGTTGCCCTCGACGCGGCCGGTGCCGTAGTCGAAATTGCCCTTGATGCGATCGACGATGTCTTCCACCGGCGCGCTGATCCAGCGGCGGCGCGAGCAGATCTCGGCCACCTCGGCGCGGTTCTTGGCGTCCTCGCACCACATCTGCGCTTCCATCACGGCCTTGAGCAGCGCCTTGGTGGCGTTCGGGTTGGCCTGCACGTAGTCGGCGCGCATCGCGAACGCCTTCTCCGGGTGGTTCATCCACATCTCGCTGGTGGTGAGCGCGGTGTAGCCGATCTTCTGGTGAATGAGCTGCAGGTTCCAGGGCTCGCAGACGCAGAAGGTGTCCATGGAGCCGACCTTCATGTTGGCGACCATCTGCGCCGGCGGTACCACGATCGTGTTGATGTCGCGGTTGGGGTCCACGCCGCCCGCGGCCATCCAGTAGCGGATCCACAGGTCGTGCGTGCCGCCGGGGAAGGTCATCGCGGCGTTCACCGGCTTGCCGGTCTTCAGGCGCTTGTCCAGCAGCGCCTTCCTGAACGCCTTGGTGTCGACGCCGACCTTCAGGTCCTTGTATTCGCTGGACACCGAGATGCCCTGGCCGCCGAGGTTCAGCCGCGCCAGGATGTGGATCGGCACCTGCACGTTGTTGGCCGTCACCGCGCCGGTGGTGATCAGGTAGGGCATGGGCGTGAGGATGTGGGCGCCGTCGATGCCGCCGCTCTTGGAACCCAGCACCAGGTTGTCGCGCGTGGCGCCCCAGGAGGACTGCTTGGCGACTTCCACCTCCGTCATGCCGTGCTTCTTGAAGAAGCCCTTCTCGACGGCCACGAACAGGGGCGCGGCGTCGGTGAGGGCGATGAAGCCCAGCTTGGCGGCCCGGGTCTCGAGCGCGGTGCCTTGCGCCATCACGATGTGCGGGAAGGCGCTCCCGAGGGTGGCGGCCGCCGCGCCCTGCAGGAGGGACCGGCGGGAGACCGTGTTGGTGTTGTCTTGCATCGTCAGCTCCAGTTGCGAGAGAAAAACGAAACGGCGCCCATCGCACTGCGGGCTTGCGCGCACGCAGGGATGGACGCCGTTGTCCAGGTGTTCGGTTTGTGCAGCGCGCCGTCGTTAGCGCCCGTTCGGAGTCACCTATGCAGCAAGCGTGCCAAGTGAGAAGTGGGAGGGAAGTCAGGACATCCGGACGCAGAGGGCGCAAAGGGTACGCAGAGGACGCAAAAGAAAACCTTTCAAGCTTTCTTTGTCTTCTTTGCGTCCTCTGCGTACCCTTCGCGTCCTCTGCGTCCGGCATTTCGGTTTTTCCAGTGCCTCGACACAGGGCACGGCGCACTGTTCTTGTGCACCGCAGCAGTGCTTCAGCCGGAGCCGCCCGGCAGCACTTCGGCGAGCGACAGCACCGCTTCGGCGACGTCGACGATGCGGCGGTTCTGGTTCATGGCCATCTGGCGCAGGGCCTTGTACGCGTCGTCCTCGGTCATCTGCCGGTGCGCCATCAGCAAGCCCTTGGCGCGCTCCACCACCTTGCGCTCGTTCAGGGAGGTGCGCACCGCATCGAGCTCGTCGCTCATCTCCTGCAGCCGCCGCGCCTGCTCCTGCACCATGCCGAAGATCGAGCGTTCCAGGTGCGGGCCGAAGCTGGCGCTGCTCTCGGCGGAGGGATCGGTGGCCAGCGCATCGAGCATGGCGCGCTGGTCGCGCAGTTCGGAGCGGGCCTGCGCGATGCGCGCCTCGCACAGCTCGCGCAGGTGGCGCGCCAGCACGTCCTCCACGGCGCGCATGGTGTCGATGCGCCGCGTGGCCCACTCGTACCACGCCTGGCTCAGGTTCGGATCGAGTTCGCGCCGCGTGCTGCAGCCGATGCGGCGCAGGCGCTCCAGTTCGGCCAGCGCCGCCGGGTCGCGGCTCGCCTGGTCGGCGCGCAGCACCTCGGTGTCCGCGAAGTCGGTGAACACCTGGAAGCAGGCCTGCTGCGACTCGATCAGGTGGCGCCACTGCTGCTGGCCCGAGGCGTCGATGTAGCCGGCGGCAAACACGCCGGCGCCCAGCGCGCGCTCCTGCCCCGCCAGCTCCTTGCCCTGCATGAAGTTGAACATCGCGACCAGCGCGCGCGAGACCTTCGGATCGCTGGCGCTGTCGGCGGCCTCGAAGACCACCCCGAGCAGGCCGGTCACGAGCTTCACGTAGGCCGCCGTCGCATCGCGCGCCGACAGCGCCTGCCGCGCGATGCGCGCGCGCAGCGCCGGCAGGCCGTCCAGCGCGTGCAGCACCACCGCGACCCGGCTGAACAGGCGCGAGCCGTTGCGCACGCGGTGGGCATCCGTCTCCAGCGCCTCGAGCTGCGCGCGCACCTCGCTTTCGACCTGGCTGCATTCCTCCACCTGGCGCAGGCGCTGCGAAGCGAAGCGGCTGCCATGCGAGCTGAGGAAGATGTTGCAGATGCCGCGCTCGCGCTGCAGGGCGTGGATGAAGCGGCCGGTCACGCCCACGAGCTCGCTGGTGCGCGCGAGCTCCTCGAGTTCGGCGATCTCGCTCTGGCGGGCGGCGAGGAGGAAGCTGGTTGCGGATTTCATCCCCAGGATCACAGCAACAACCATGCCGCGGGTAGACTCGTGCGGATGTTGGTGCTGGGTATCGAGTCTTCCTGCGACGAAACCGGCGTCGCGCTGGTGCAGGCGGACGGCCCCGGCGTGCCGCGCCTGCTCGCGCACGCGCTGCACAGCCAGATCGAGATGCACCAGGCCTATGGCGGCGTGGTGCCGGAACTCGCCAGCCGCGACCACATCCGGCGCGTGCTGCCGCTGGCGCAGGAGGTGCTGGCCCGGGCGCAGCGGGGCCTGCCGGACGTCGACGTGGTCGCCTACACGCGCGGCCCCGGGCTGGCGGGCGCGCTGCTGGTGGGAGCGGGTGTGGCCTGCGCGCTGGGCGCGGCGCTGCGCCGGCCGGTGCTCGGCGTGCACCACCTCGAAGGCCACCTGCTGTCGCCCTTCCTCAGTGCGGACCCGCCCGCCTTCCCTTTCATCGCGCTGCTCGTCTCGGGCGGCCACACGCAGCTGATGCAGGTCGACGGCGTGGGCCGCTACTCCATGCTCGGCGAAACCATCGACGATGCGGCCGGCGAAGCCTTCGACAAGTCGGCCAAGCTGATGGGCCTCGGCTATCCGGGCGGGCCGGCGCTGTCGCGGCTCGCGCAGCAGGGGGACCCGGCGGCCTTCAAGCTGCCGCGCCCGCTGCTGCACAGCGGCGACCTCGACTTCTCCTTTGCCGGCCTGAAGACGGCCGTGCTCACGCAGGTGCACAAGCTCGGCGACGCCCTCGAGGCCCGCAAGGCGGACCTCGCGGCCTCCACCGAGGCAGCGATCGTCGAGGTCCTGGTAAGAAAATCCCTGACCGCGCTCGACCGCAGTGGCGGCCAGCGCATCGTCGTGGCCGGCGGCGTCGGCGCGAACCGGCGGCTGCGCGAACAGCTCGACGCTGCCTGCGCCAGGCGCGGGGTGCGCGTGCACTATCCCGAGCTGTCCCTGTGCACCGACAACGGGGCCATGATCGCCCTGGCCGCGGCCATGCGCCTGCAGTCCGGCGTGCAGGAGGCCACGGCCTCCTATGCCTTCGACGTCAAGCCGCGCTGGCCCCTGCAGGCCCTCGCAGCCTGAGCGCAACACGGCCTTGCTTGTGCTCTGCCGTCCGGCGGAGCGCGGGTTTCCTGCAAGCGCCGCGACAGCAAGCCTTGCCTAAGATGAAAGCATGAGTGATTCGGCCTCGCCCTCCGCCTTCGAGGACCCCGCCGGCACGTGGAACCGGCGTTTCTCCGAAACCGGCTACCTGTTCGGCACCGAGCCCAATGCGTGGCTGCACGACCACGCCTTCCTCTGGGAGGCGGGTGAGCGCGTGCTCTCCGTCGCCGACGGCGAGGGCCGCAACAGCGTGTGGCTGGCGCAGCAGGGCCTGACGGTCGATGCCTTCGACATCTCCGAGGTGGGCGTGCGCAAGGCGCGCGACTTCGCCCGCATCACCGGCGTGAAGGTCAACTTCGCGGTGGCGGACATCGCCACGCTGCAGTGGCCCCGCGGCCTCTACGACGGCGTGATCGCCATCTTCATCCAGTTCGCCGATCCGCAACTGCGCGCGCGCATCTTCCGCGGCATGGTGGATTGCCTCAAGCCCGGGGGCAGGGTGGTGCTGCAGGGGTACACGCCGAAGCAGCTGGAGTACCGCACGGGCGGGCCGCCGTTCGAATCGCACATGTACACGCCGGAACTGCTGCGCGAGGCCTTCTCCGGGCTCGAGATCCTGGAGCTCAAGGAGTACGAGCTCGACCTCGCCGAAGGCACCGGGCACAAGGGGCGCTCGGCGGTGATCGGGATGATCGCCCGCAAGCCGATGTGACGCCTCAGCGCGCGAACCACTCTTCCCAGTAATCGAGGCAGGCCTTGATCTTCGGCAGGCGGTGGCGCGTCGGCGCCGTCACGGCATAGACCGGTACCGGCTGCGGGTCGATGAACGCCGCGAGCACCTCCACCAGCAGGCCCTGCGCGACGAGCGCATCGCCCACCCAGGTATTGAGCCGGCCGATGCCCAGGCCCTGCAGGACCATCTGGGCCGCCATGCCGGAGTCGTTGGCGCGCCATTGGCCGCGCGCGGCGTAGCTCCAGGCCTCGTCGTCGACGCGGAAGGGCCAGTCGTTGAGCATCGTCACGGCGCTGTTGGTGACGAGCGCGTGCGCCGCGAGTTCCTCCGGGCGTGACGGCAGGCCGTGCGCCTGGGCATACGAGGGCGCGGCATAGAGCGCGCGGCCCAGCGCGCCGATCTGCCGCGCGACGACGTTGTCCGGCAAGGCGTTGACGGTGCGGATGGAGATGTCGATCCCTTCGCGCACCATGTCGACCAGCCGGTCGCCCACTTCGAGTTCGAGCCGCAGGCGCGGGTGCCGCGCGGCCAGCTCCGCGAAGCTGGGGACGAGCCGGTACTGCGCGACGAGCGAGCTGGCCGCCACGCGCACCACGCCGCCCGGCTCGCCCGCGTGGGTGGCGAAGGCGCCTTCCATCTCCTCGAGCGTGTCGAGCGCGCGGCGGCTGTAGGCCAGGAAGGTGCGGCCCTCGTCGGTGAGCGACAGGCCGTGGGTGGAGCGGTGCATGAGGCGCGCGCCGCAGGCCTTTTCCAGCCGCGCGAGGGTGCGCGACACCTGGCTGACGGGCACGTCCCGCTCGCGCGCGACCGCCGAAAGCGACCCGAGTTCGGCCACGCGGGCGTAGAGCGCCATCTCGTCGAACTGCAGTTGCTGCATGGCGCGCATCCTAGCCGTCCGCGCCAGGCCTTGCAGCCGGCGCAAAACCGATTTGCGGCCGGCGCCGTTTCGCCCGGGGCGCGGCCTTCCTAGAGTGGCTTCCTCGTACCAGCCACCCAGGAGCACCGCATGGACTACCGCAGCACCGAAGCCTTCGCCCGCGACATCGAGGCCGCCGCGCTGCGCGCGCAGGGCCTGCGGCAGGAGGCGATCACCGCCTTCTGGCAGGCCCTCGGCGCCGGCATCCGCGCCGCCTGGGCCGCGCTGCTGCGCCGGCTGGTGCGCGCGCCGCGCACCGACACCCTGTTCCCGGAGGCCTGAACCATGCCCACGCTGCAACTGAAGATCACCCCGCCGCAATCGACCGAGCGCCTGAGCCTGCTGGCGCGGCGCCTGACCGACCTGTCCACCGAAGTCCTCGGCAAGCGCCGCGAAGTCACCGCGGTGGTCATCGAGGAGCTGTGGCCGGGGCGGTGGTTCATCGGCGGCCGCAACCCGCGCGAGGCGACGGCGATGCTGGAGATCCGAGTGACCGAGGGCACCAACAGCGTCGAGGAGAAGGAGGACTTCGTCGCGGCTGCGTGGGAGGAGTTGCAGCAGCAGCTGGGGCCGCTGGAGGAGGCGAGCTATGTGGTGGTGCAGGAGGTGCCTGCGACGGATTGGGGTTACGGCGGGCGTACGCAGGCTGCTCGGAAGGCCTTGGCGCCCGTGCTCTGAATTCGTTCCGGGGGCGTCGCGGCAGATGGTGCGCGGTGCGTGCCCGCGAAGGTGCTGGCCCGGCGGCTTCGCGCGCCGGACTTCCCCGAAAAATCGGGCCCGCCGCCGCGGCGCCATAACTCACTGCGCGTTTGCCGCGAGCGGCAAACGCTCCGTTCAAACAGAAGTCGCCAGCTAGATACGTACGGAGGCTCACATCGCTTCGCTGTGTAGCCTCCTGCGGCGGCGGGCCCGATTTTTCGGGCAGCCCCAACGCGGTCCCGCACCGCGCACCACCTGCCGCGACGTTGGGCCGTGCAGGGAACCTCCGCTCCTCCCCGTCGTTCTCGCACGGGCGGGAACCCAGTGAGCGCGAAGCGCGTGAGGCCAAGTTGACCGCGTGCTCGTTACGCCAACGAC
>NZ_JBBKTQ010000022.1:0-93394 GCF_037890035.1 Ramlibacter sp. AN1133 | reverse complement strand
GGCCCCCCCCCCCCCCGGCCCCCCACTCTGGCCAACCACCGATCATCCCCGCCTGCACCGGACGAGAGCCTAGATATTTGCGGGACAGGACACTGGCCCGTTGCAGGCGATGATCCGGGGATTCCGCCATGGATCTGCCCCACAGCCCCGCCGCCGACCGCAACAAGGACGCCATCCTCGCCGTCCTGCGCGCAATCCTGCCTGGACAGGGCAGCGCGCTGGAGATCGCCTCGGGCACCGGCCAGCATGTCGCCTGCTTCGCCGCCGCGCTGCCGGGCTGGACCTGGCAGCCGACCGAGGCCGACGCGCGCCTGCTGCCGGTGATCGCCGCCCGCGTCGCCGAAGCCGGCCTCGCCAACGTGCGCCCTGCGGTGCCGCTGGACGTGATGGCGCCGCAGTGGGCTTTGGAGAGCGCACCCTTGCCGCAGCGCTTCGACGCGATCTTCTGCGCCAACCTGCTGCACATCTCGCCCTGGCCCACGTGTGCAGCGCTGATGGAGGGCGCCGCGCGCCACCTCGCGCCCAGCGGCGTGCTTGTCACCTACGGTCCCTATCTGGAGGACGACGTCCCCACGGCGCCCAGCAACGAAGCCTTCGATGCGAGCCTGCGTGCGCGCGACGCTGCCTGGGGCATCCGCCGGCTGGAGGACGTGCGGGCGCAGGCGCAGCGCGCCGGGCTGGTCCTGCGCGGCCGGCACGCGATGCCCGCGAACAACCTGCTGCTGGAATTCGTGGTGGCAGCCGATGCGGCCAGCGGTCGCCAGCCCTGAGCGCTGGAGCCTGGAAGGCAGGTGTCCGGGCTGCGGCTGAGCGTGTTCAGCGCGGCCGTGAGCGACGTGCCTGAGCTCAGGGCGCCAACTGCCCTCGCAGCGCTTCCATCGTCGCGAACATGTTGGCCCACTTCGACGGCGGCTCGAAGCCTTCACCGCAATCCTCGCCGACGCGCGTGGAGTCCACCAGCGCCACCGCATCGGTCATCGCCTTGCTGAACTTCTGCTCGGTCGCGAAACCGAGCTTCTGCTTGACCGCGGCGTTGGCGTCGACCTGCACGCCGGCCTTGGTGAGGATGAACTTGTCGAAGTACTGCTTTTGCGGATGGAAGGCGATGTTCTGCTCGCGCAGGTAGGCCTGCAGGGCGTCGTCCTTGAACGGGTAGGGCAGGCCAGGCCAGAACGCGTTGAACAGCCCGTCCCAGTGGTTCGGGATGTAGTGCCTGGGACGGGCGATGGGCACGATCATCTCCGCCACCGGCTTGCCGCCGGTGCCGATCCACGCGTCGACCTGCGTCAGTCCCGCATCGCGCATCGCCGCGCGCAGGTTGTTCAGGGGCGAGCCGTAGCTCACGCCGTCGACGACGATGTCCTTGTCGAGATCGAAGGCGCTGGCGGAGTTGTTGATGAAGAACGAGAGCTGCTCGCCGCCGCGATCCACGGTGAAGAGGAAGGCGCGGTTGCCGCCGCCGTTCGGATAGTCCTCGCCCACGCCGGCGCGAAAGCCGCCGTTGGCGGGGTCGGGGACCGGCGGGCGATACAGCTCGCGCGCGAAGTGCTGGATCGGGTTGCTCGCGTCGCCGCTGTGGTTGAAGCGCACCACGCGCATCGTGATGCCGTCGCCCAGGTCGAACTTCTCGCCCCCGCTCACGCTGCGGCAGCCGGAGGCCGGCACGCCCTGCGCGACGGCCTGCAGGCACGAGGAGGTGCCGCCGATCATCGGCGCTCCCGTCATCTTCACCCAGCTTGGCGAGTCCCAGCTGTGGTCCCAGTGGCTGTGGCCGACGAGCAGCAGGTCCAGTTTGGCGGCGCCGAGCGCGGCCTCGCGCACCTTGCGCAGGGAATCCATGTCCACGGCCTGCGCCGTGCGGGTGTACGCGTACTGGTCGTTCGGCAGCCCGGGTGGCGGATAGAAGCCAGCCTGCGGCAGCCGCGTGAAGTAGGCATCCATCCAGATGCGCTTGTCGCCGAACTTCATCTCCCAATTGGCGATGGACATCCAGGTCAGCTCGACCCTGGGGGTCTGCGCCTGCGCGGCCGGGGCGCCGAAGGCGGAGACGACAACTGCGAAGGCGAGCGCTGTGATTCTGCGGGTCATGGGCACTCCAGTTGTTGCGGGGGACCCGCAGCGTAGGAGCACGCCCGCCGGCGCGCGCTGGAGGAAACCCTAGCCGCCGCCAGCGGATGGCCTGGCGTGCAGCTTGGCCGCGATGTACTCGCCGTGCGTGACGTGCAGCAGGCCCGCGATCTTCGAGATGACGTGGCTCTCGCCCGCATCCGCGCTGCCGTCCACGTAAGCCACGCGCCACATCAGCTCGATCACCTCGATCTTCTGCGGGTGTGTGAGGCGATCGTTGAGCACCGAGGTGAAGGAGAAGAAGTCGTTGCTGTGGCGCGAGCGCTCCTCCGCGGCGGCGAGCAGTTCGCGCACGTCGTCCTCGCCGAGCGCGAACCTGTCCTGGAGCACCTGCATCACGGCGGCGCGTTCCGCGGGATCCATGCCCTGGTCGGCGCGCATCGCTTCCACCAGCAGCACCGCGGTGGCGAGCTCGACGCCGAGCGCTGGCTCGGCGGAGGAAGAGGCTGGCGCGGCAATGGCGCGCAGGAAGTCACGCAACGCTGGGATCACGGCTTTCATTGTCGGCGGTCGTGCACCTCCGGTTGCCCCACAGATACACAGGCTTGCAACTCTCTACCCCAACTTCGCCCGCGCCCGACGCGGCAGCGCGAGCATGGGTCTCCGACCTTCAGGAGAAAGCAAACCATGAGAACCAGGAACATCGTCAGCGGCATCGTCGCCGCATCGCTCGCATTCAGCTCGCTGACCTTCGCGCAACCGGGGCGCCAGGACGACCGCCGTGACGGGCGCGATGCGCGGCACGAGCAGCGCAAGCCGCAACACGACCGGCGCGACATGCGCCACGACCAGCGCGACGCGCGCCACGAGCGGGAGAGGGACGCGCGCGAGGACAGGCGCGATGCCCGCGAAGACCGCCGCGAAGCCCGCTACTACTACAACGCCCGCGGCCCCGAGTTCCACCGCGGCGGCCGGCTGCCGCCGGGCCTGCGCGATCGCCACTACGTGGTCAGCGACTGGCGCGGGCACCACCTGACGGCACCGCCGCGCGGCTACCAGTGGGTGCAGGTCGGTCCCGACTACGTGCTGGCGGCCGTCGCCACCGGGATCATCCTGAACCTGATCGTCAGCCGGTAGTCGTCGCGCAGGGCGAGGCCGCCCTGCCGCCGCCGATCGCGGCCGAGAGCACGGAACCCCCCGCGGGATTCACGCCGCCTGCCCCCGGTACCAGTCCAGGATCTGTTCGCCCGTCCACATCACGACGCCCGGGTGGGCCAGGATGTGGTCGTACAGCATCTCCAGGTACTTGATGCGGTGGGGCACCCCGGTCAGGTAGGGATGGATGGAGATCGCCATCACGCGCGGCGCCTTCGCGCCGTCCTGGTACAGCCGGTCGAACTGGTCGCGCCCGCGCCGGAAGATCTCGTCGGAGGGCTGCTGCTGCACGGCGCTGATCACCACGTCGTTGACTTCCACCGTGTACGGCACCGAGATCACGTCGCCGGCGCGCGTTCGGATGGGGACGGGCTGTTCGTCGAGCACCCAGTCGGCCACGTATTCGATGCCGGCTTCGGCCAGCAGGTCGATGGTCTCGTCGGTCTCGGTCAGGCCCGGGCTCTCCCAGCCGCGCGGCTTCCTGCCGGTGAAGTCGCTGATCGCCTTCATCGTGTCGGCGATCGCCGCCGCCTGGTCCTCGACGCGATGCATCGGGCGCTGCACGAAGCCATGGCCCATGAACTCCCAGCCCGCCTCGCGCGCCGCGGTGCAGGCCTCGCGGTACACCGAGCAGGCGGAGCCGTTGACGGCGAAGGTCGCCTTCAGCGAACGCGCCTGCAGGGTCTCCAGGAAGCGCCAGAAGCCCACGCGCATGCCGTATTCGTGCCAGGACCAGTTCGGCACGTCCGGCAGCAGCGGCTGCCCCATGGGCGGCGGCAGCACGGCGCGCGGCATCGCGGCCAGCGGGCTCCAGTTCTCGACGTTCACGATGGTCCACACCGCCACTCGGGCATCGAACGGCAGCTTCAGCGGCCGGCGGCGGTGGATCGGTTCGTAGCTGACGCGCTCGCGCACGCTGCTGCCGGTTTCCCTGCTGGTCATGGGTAGGCCTTTCGTCTCCGGGTGCGCTGCATGCTAGCGCGGAACGCCGCAATGCGCCCTTTCGTCGCCGGGATCGCCCCGCCTGTCCCCGAGGCGTCACGGCTCTCGGACGAATCCTAGGGACCCTCGGCAAGGGGGGGCCGCCGAATCGGAATGTTCCGAGCGTTTCTTCAGTGGGCGCTGATGTCGCGGCCCGGGCGATGGGGGCAAAGTACTTCCCATGGAGGGAGAAGCAGCCCACCGCAACGAAACGGACCGGACCGCCGAGGAGTCGGATTTATGAACACCCTGACAATGAACGCACTGATTGGCCTTTTCGTGGTGCTCGCCTGCACCGGCATGTTCTTCTTCGCCACCACCCGCGGCACCCTGATCGTGCGCGACCTCACGGGCGGGCGCAACACGCCGGAATCGCACGTGTACCCGATCTACTCCCGCATGGGGCTGATCAAGCTGGTGGACTTCCAGCCGATCATCTCCGCGATCCTGCTGTTCCAGTACCCGCGCCTGGTGACGAAGATCGTCAACGGCCTGAAGGCCACCAACCTCAAGGGCAAGCAGGTGCTGATCACGTCCTGCGCCTTCGGCAACGTGATGCCCCGCACGATCGAGGCCTCGATCGGCTCCGGCGCCAAGCGGGTCGTGGTCGCCGACATCATCCGCAACGAGCTGCAGCATGCCCGCAGCAAGCTCGATCAGCAGTTCGGCAAGAAGATCGACTACGTGGAGGAAGACGCCACGTCGATGAAGCTCAAGGAAGGCTTCGCCGACGCCAACATCATGTTCTTCCTGCTGCACGAACTGCCGCACGAACTGAAGATCAAGGCGCTGCAGGAAGCCGGCCGCATGCTGGCCAAGGGCGGCAAGCTGTACCTCGGTGAATTCCACAAGCCGGATTCGATGTTCTTCCAGATCCTGAGCTGGACGTACTTCAAGGTCTTCGAGCCCCTGGGCCTGGCCCTGTGGGACAGCCACGACCCGGTGGTCCTGCTGCAGGACATGGGCGGCTGGAGCGTCGAGCGCCAGACCTTCTTCTTCGGCAACTTCCAGATCGTCACGGCGACCAAGCTGTAACCCGGCGCCCGCTCCAACGACAAAGGACGCTTCTTCGGGGCGTCCTTTTTCCTTGGCTGGCTCGGCGTGGGCGCCCACCTACGCGGCCTGTCGGACCCATCCGGCGGGATGCGTGCGTGACACTTGCGTTCCGGCAGGCGCGTCTCCGTCGCGCTTTCGAGCCGGGCCAGCGTGGGTCGGTGGCTGTGCTCCCACTCCCTCGCAGTTGCTGGCGCGGTACCTTGTGTCGTGCGCAGTGCAGATAGGAGTGATCCAGGCCATGCAGATGCTGTCGGAGTTCGAGAAGTTCGGGGACGCCCGCATGGGTCCCCTGCCCCGCGATGAAGCCGCGGGTGGGAAGGGCGCGCGGCCGGCAGCGGCGGAACTGCTGGTCCCCGCCAGGGCGGCGGGTGTCGACACCGAACCCCAGGCCGCCCTCCACACCATCAGCCTCACCACCGCGTACGGCGACGTCGTCGCGGAGGAAGCGGTCGACGACGACGAATACGGCGCCGCGCTGCACCGCATCTACAACCAGGTCGTGCCCCGTGCGAGCGCCATCGTGGTGCTCGATGGCGTGATGCACACCCGCAGCTCCTTCCTGGAGTTCGTGCGCGCCTTCAACGACTGGGCTGCGCGCCAGCGCGGCACGGCCGCGGCGGCTTGAGCACTTCAGGCCGCGGTGCCGGCGGCGCGCCGGATGATCTCCGCGAAGTGCTTCAACACCGGTGAGCGCGTGGCCCCCTTGGGCCACAGCATGCCGGGCGTGCGGATCGGCGTCGGATCCTCCAGCGGGATCACGCGCAGGTCCGCCGTCTGCGAAACGGCCGTTTCCGTGATGATGCCCGCCAGGTCGGTCTGCCGGATCAGCTCGATCATCGGCGCCACCGAATTGAGCTGCGCCACCACCACGGGCTTCGCCGCGGCCTGCGCGAAGCATTCGTCCAGCAGCTTGCGCGTGACGAACTGCGCCGGCAGCAGCACCATGCGCACGTTGTGCAGTTCCGCCATGCGCACGCGCCGGCGCCGCGCCAGCGGATGCCGGATGCCCACGACCAGCCGCAGTTCCTCCTTGTACAGGGGCTCGAACCAGAGCGCGCTGCCTTCGCCGGGCGGGTAAGCCACCGCGATGTCGAGGTGGCCGGAATGCAGGCGTTTCAGGATCTGCCCGGCCGCCAGTTCCTCCACGCTCACCTGGATGCCCGGATACGCGTTCAGCAGCGTGGCCACGCACTGCGGCACCATGCGCGTGTTGAAGCTGGGCGTGGTGCCCAGCCGGATGCTGCCGGTGATCGCTTCGGCCGGCCCCCGCAGCGCCTGCAGCCCCAGGTCGATCTTCTCCAGCGCCGGCGTCATGTGGCTGCGCAGGATCTCGCCCGCCTCCGTCATGCGCACCTGCTTGCCGCCGCGGTCGAACAGCGGCGTGCCGAGTTCGTCTTCCAGCTGCCTGATCTGGTGCGACAGCGTCGACTGCGTGACGTGCAGGCGTTCGGCCGCGCGGGTGAAATTGAGGGTTTCGGCGACCGCGTCGAAATAGCGCAGGTGGCGGAGTTCCATCCTGCCGTCAGCGCGACGGATTGGCGGGCAGCGGCGGTGGCACCGGCGCCGGCGCGAAACCCGGCGAGCCGCCGGTGAAGCCGGGGAAGGTGCCGGTGAAGCCGGGCGAGGGCTGCGTCACCGGGGGAACGGGCGTCGGCACCGGGATGGCGGCGGCACCGGCCTGGACATCCGCGGCGGCCTCCGGCGTCGCCTGCGCCAGCGTGGACAGGGCGTCCAGCAAGGGCCGCTTCTGGTCCTCGAGTTCGCGGTAGCGCCCGTAGAGGCGGTCGCCTTCGGCCTGCAGCTCGTTCATGCGCTGGGTGCGGGCGTCCGCGTCGCGCTGGATATCGTCGATGCTGGACGGCGGGACCAGGGTGGACTGGCGATAGATCGGCAGGCGTTGCAGTGCCAGCCGCTCTTCGTTGCGGCGCATCTCCTGCACCATCTGGAACTGCTGGTAGACGGCCACCTGCTCCTGCGACAGGCGGTTGAGCGCGCCCTCCACCCGCTGCATCTGCTGCGCGATCGCGGCGGCCGTCTGCCCGAATCCGGCCGGTGCGGCGAACACGGCGACGGCCAGGACCATCCAGCGCAAGCTCATGGAGTCTCCTTCGTGGGGGGCGACGCGATCAATGTAGCACGGCCTCCGCCTGCGCTGCGTCGGCGCGCGCCGCAGTCCGGCCGGCCCGCGCAAGTGCTTGCCGCAGCAGGGAAAACCGCCTCAGGGTCGGCCCGGATTGTGATCGACGGCATCGATCGTGACAGTCGAAATTCATCACTTTCGCAGCGCCGCCGCCGTCCCTAGACTGCCCCGCACACAGGAGAGACCCACCATGGCCCAACTCGAAGTCAGCGATTTCGCGCAGGCAGTGATCGAACGCATGGCGGAGTGCAAGGACGCGCGCTTCCACCAGATCATGAGCTCGCTGGTGCAGCACGCCCATGCCTTCATCCGCGAGGTGGACCTGACGCCCGAGGAATGGATGGCGGGCATCCAGTTCCTCACGGCCACGGGCCGCAAGTGCGACGAGAAGCGGCAGGAGTTCATCCTGCTGTCGGACACCCTGGGCATCTCGATGCTGATCGTGGCGCTGGACCAGGCGCGTGGCGCCAGGGCGCTGGCCGACCGGCCCGGCGAGAAGCCCACCGAGGCAACCGTGCAGGGGCCGTTCTTCTGGCCGGGCGCGCCGCAGCTCGAACTGGGCGCCGACATCGGCGAGGGCCATCCCGGCGAGCCGACCTACTACCACGGGCGCGTGACCGACACCTCCGGCCGACCCATCGCGAACTGCGAGGTCGACGTGTGGTCCGGCGATGCGGATGGCCTGTACGACATGCAGAAGGGCGACAGCATGAGCCTGCGCGCGCAGTTCCGCACCGACGCGCAGGGCAACTACCGCTTCTGGTCGATCAAGCCGACCTTCTACCCGGTGCCGGGGGACGGCCCGGTCGGCGCGATGCTGGACAAGATGGGGCGGCACCTGAACCGCCCGGGGCACATGCACATGATGCTGAAGGCGCCCGGGCACGAGCGGCTGGTCACGCATGTCTTCGTCAAGGACAGCCCCTACCTCGAATCGGACGCCGTGTTCGGGGTGCGCAACAGCCTGGTCGTGGAGTTCCCGAAGCACGAGCCGGGCAGGGCGCCGGACGGGCGGCACATGAACAAGCCGTACTACACGGCGAAGTACGACTTCCGGCTCGTGCCTTCGGCTTGAGCGCTGGGGTTCGCCAAGCTCACCACCAGCCTACGAACGCCACCTTCGGGAGGATCGACTTGAAAATCGGCAAGGCCACGGTGCCGCGCTCCGCCATCACCACGTCCGACGCGGAGCGGATCGTCGTGCGCGGGCAGGACCTCTCGCGCGACCTGATCGGGCAGGTGAACTTCGCGGACTACTTCGTCTTCCTGCTCACCGGCCGCAAGCCCGATGCCGCGACCAGCGCGGTCGTCAACGCCACGCTGGTGGCGATCGCGGACCACGGCCTGGTGCCCAGCGTGCAGGCGGCGCGCATGACCTATGCCGCCGCGCCCGAGGCGCTGCAGGGCGCGGTCGCGGCGGGCATCCTGGGCTGCGGTTCGGTGATCCTCGGCGCGTCGGAGACGGCAGGGCGCATGTTCGTCGAGATCGACGAGGAGGCGCGAAAGCGCGGCGGCGACCTGCGCGCGGCCGCAGCCGCGGTCGTGGCGGCAAGGCGCGAGAAGAAAGAAGCCATCCCGGGCTACGGCCACCCCGAACACAAGCAGCGCGATGCGCGCGTCGACGCCTTGTTCGGCGTGTCGAGGCGGGCCGGCGCGGGCCAGCATTTCGTCGAGATCGCGCAGGCGGTCGAGGACATCATCCCCGGCATCGTCGGCAAGGACCTGAAGCTGAACGTGTCGGCGGCGATCCCCGCGGTGCTGCTGGGCGTGGGCTTCCCGGTCGGCGCGCTCAAGGGCGTGCCCATCCTCGCGCGCACGGCTTCGCTCATCGCGCACCTGGCCGAGGAGCAGGGCGACCCGATCGGCTTCGCGCTGTCGTACCAGGCGATGCGCGAGTTCGAATACACGGGCGAGCTGCCCAAGTGAGGCCGCACGCATGATCAAGGTCCTCGAAGGCGTGCGGGTGCTGGAGCACGGCACCTTCATCACCGGGCCAGCGGCTTCCATGCTGCTGGGCGACCTGGGCGCGGACGTCGTGAAGGTGGAGCTGCCCGGCACGGGCGACCCTTTTCGCGCGTTCAAGGGCGGCCTGTATTCGCCGCACTACCAGACGGTCAACCGCAACAAGCGCAGCGTCACGCTGAACACGAAGAACGCCGATGACCTGAGGAAGTTCGACGCCCTGGTGCAGGAGGCGGACGTCTACATCCAGAACTTCCGCCCCGGCTTCGCCGAGCAGATCGGCGCAGGGTTCGAGCGGCTGCGGGGGATCAACCCGAACCTGATCTACTGCGCGATCAGCGGCTTCGGCGCGACCGGGCCGTCGGCCCACCGCCCCACCTACGACAGCGTGGCGCAGGCGGCGAGCGGCTTCCTGGGCCTGCTGGTGAATCCGGCCAATCCGCGCGTCGTGGGCCCCGCGATCGCCGACATGCTCACCGGCTTCTATGCCGCCTACGGCATCCTGGGCGCGCTGTACGACCGCGAGAAGAACGGCACCGCGCGCCGCGTGGACCTCTCGATGTTCGAGGCGATGACGCACTTCAACCTCGACGCCTTCACGCATCTGTTCTCGGTGGGCGAGGTGATGGGGCCGTACAGCCGCCCCAGCGTGTCGCAGTCTTACGTGCTGGCGTGCGGCGACGGCAAGTGGATCGCGCTGCACATGTCCTCGCCGGAGAAGTTCTGGCAGGGCCTGGCCACCGCGATGGAGCGGCCGGACATCTTCCAGGACGAGCGCTTCGCCAGCCGGCAGGCGCGCATCGAGCACCAGGAGGACCTGATCGAGGTGCTGCGGCCGATCTTCCAGCAGCACGATCGCCCCGAATGGTGCCGCCGGCTGGACGCCAACGACGTGCCGCATTCCCCTATGTACACCACCGCGGAAGTTCCGGACGATCCCCAGGCGCAGCACCTGCAGCTGTTCGTGGAGACGGAGCACCCGGTGACCGGGACCTTCCGCACGGTGCGATCGCCCGTGTCCTTCGATGGCGAGCGGCCGCTGGAGGTCACGGCGCCGCCGCTGCTCGGCGAACACAACGAAGAATTGAGCCAGGGCTGGAAACCGAGACCGTAGGCTGGCGCTGAGCCGGAAAGCGCGCGCAACGTAGGCTGGCGGTGACGCGCGCCAGCGCCGGAACCCCAGCGATCGCAAGCGAGACAACAGGAGACAAACCATGACCCTTACCCGTCGCCGCATCCTCTCCGCCGCCGGCGCCGCGCTGGCGCTGCCCGCGCTGGCGCAGACCCCCGCGGGGCCGCCGGTGCGCATCGGCAGCACGCTGGCGCTGACCGGCCCGCTCTCCGCCACCGCGCTCACGCACAAGCTGGTCGGCGAGATCTACGTGGAGCAGTTGAACAAGCGCGGCGGCCTGCTGGGGCGTCGCGTCGAATGGATCGTGAAGGACGACCAGTCCAAGCCGGACCTCGCGCGCACCCTCTACGAGCAGCTGGTGACCAGCGACAAGGTCGACCTGCTGATGGGGCCCTACGCCACCGGCGCCATCCTCTCCGCGATGGGTGTCGCCCAGCGCTACAACAAGGTCCTGGTCCACCACACCTTCGGCATCCCCTCGATGGCGAAATTCGACATGCAGTTCCCCGCCTGGGCGCTCGGCCCCGACCCCGGCCAGACGGTGCCGAACACGGTGTTCGACATGCTCGCTGCCTCGAAGAAGCCGCCGAAGACCATCGCCATCGTCACCAGCAAGTTCCCATCGGTGCACTTCATGTCGCTGGGCGGGCGCGAGATCGCGAAGAAGCGCGGCCTCAAGGAAGTGCTGTTCCTCGAATGGGATTTCGGCAACCGCGACTTCGGCCCGATCGCCGCACGCGTCAAGGACGCCAAGCCGGATTTCGTCTGGATGGGCGACATCGGGCTGGAGGGCAACATGCTGCTGGATGCGATGAAGAAGATCGACTACACGCCGCCGCTGCACTTCCACACCTACCCCGCGCCGGGGCCGATGACCAAGTCCCCCGAGGGCGACGGCGCGCTGGCGCTGACCATCTTCGAGGAGCATCCGCCCTTCACCAACCACGGCGAGGCGGCGGCCTTCGTGAAGGCCTTCAACGAGCGCGCCGCGGCGGCCGGCCTGCCGGACACGCACGTGGAGGTGCAGGCCGCGGCCTCGTATACCGCGTGGCAGATCCTGGAAGCGGGCGTGCGCGGCGCCAACAGCTTCGACGACAGGAAGATCGCCGAGTTCCTGAAGAAGAACCGCATCGACACCATCCAGGGGCGGCTGCGCTTCGACGGGCCGAACAACTACGGCGACGACCTCATGAAGATCAAGCAGGTGCAGGGCGGCACCTGGAAGGTGGTGTGGCCGACCTCCTTCGCGGCCCCGGGCGCCTCGCTGCAGATGCGCTGACGGCGCGAGGACGATGACGCTTCCCAGCTTCAACCTCCTCGCCCAGGCCATCCTCTCCGGCATCTTCATCGGGGCGCTGTATGGCCTGATCGGGCTGGGGCTGGGGCTCACCTGGGGGCTGCTGCGGCAGATCAACCTGTCGCACTTCGGCCTGGTGTTCCTGGGCGGCTACCTGAGCTACCAGATGGCCAGCGCGTGGCACCTGGACCCGCTGCTGGCACTGGTGCTGGTGCCGCCGCTGTTCTTCCTGGTCGGCGTCGGCATGCAGTGGGTGCTCTCGCGTTTCGCCATCACGCCCTTCAACTCGCTGCTGGTCACCTTCGGCATCACGGTGGTGATCGAGGCCGGCATCCAGGGCATCTGGACGGCGGACTACCGCAAGCTGGAGTCGCCCTACAACGCGATGAAGTTCACCGTGGGCGGCCTCTACGTGCCGGTGCCGGAGCTGCTCACGCTGGTGCTGGCGCTGGGCATCTCCTTGGGCGTGTGGGCCGGCATGCGCTACACGGACCTGGGCAAGGCCCTGCGCGCGATGGCGGAGGACGGGCCCATCGCGGCAGCGTTCGGGATCGATTCGCGCCTGCTGTCGCTGCTGCTGGCCGGTGGTTGCGCGGCGCTGGCGGGCGTGGCGGGCGTGTGCCTGGCGCTCACCTTCACGCTCACGCCCTCGCAGATCTTCGCCTGGGTCGGCGTGGTGTTCGCCGCCGTGATGCTGGGCGGGCTGGGCAGCGCGCTGGGGCCGCTGGCGGCCGGCGTGATCATCGGCGTGAGCGAGGCGGTGACGATGGCGGTGGCGTCGCCCTCGTGGGCGCCGATCGTGTCGTTCTCGCTGCTGATCCTGATGCTGCTGTTCCGACCGGGCGTGACGCGATGAAGCGGACCATGCTCGCGATCGTCGGCACGGGAGCGCTGCTGGCCAGCATCCCGTGGCTGGGCGTGCCCTCGTTCTACGAATCGATCCTGTACCTGGTGTGCCACTGGATGGTGCTGGCGCTGTCGTGGAACATCCTCTCGGGCTATTCCGGCTATTTCTCCTTCGGGCACGGCGCCTTCTTCGGCATCGGCATGTACGCCACGGCGGTGCTGGCCGGCAAGTGGAACTGGCCCTTCCTGGCGACGCTGCCCTTCGCGGCGCTGCTGCCCGCGCTGCTCGGCCTGCTGCTCGGGTTCGTGGTGTTCCGCGTGAAGGCGGTGCGCGGCGAGCTGTTCGCGCTGCTGACGCTGGCGGTCACTTTCGTCGTGGCCACCATCATCCTCAACACGCCGATCGATGGCGGTCCGGGCGTGTACCTCAACGCCGTGGACGTGCCGAAGCTGGGGCCCTCCCCGTCGTCGTCGCTCTACCTGATGGTGCTGGCGACGGCGGTGGTGACGCTGCTGGTCGCCTTGCGCGTGCATGCGTCGCGGCTGGGCATCGGCCTGTTCGCGATCCACGACGACGAGGACGTGGCGGAGGTGATGGGCGTGCCCACCTTCCGCTACAAGCTGGTCGCCTTCGCCATCTCGTGCGCGCTGGCGGGCGTGGCGGGCGGCATCCACGCGCTGTTCGTGCAGTACGTGACGGCGGGCGAGACCTTCAACATCACGGTGCCGCTGACGGTGGTGCTCATGAGCGTGCTGGGCGGCACGCGGCATTGGGCCGGGCCGGCGATCGGGGCGACGGCGATCACGGGGCTGCTGTACTTCTTCACGGCGGGGGATCACGCGGTGGCGGGACGCGCGGCGGTGGGCGCGATCCTGGTGCTGGTGATCCTGTTCCTGCCGGAGGGGATCCTGGGGCGCTCGCTGCGGCGCAAGCCGGGCAAGGGCGTCGCCGCCGCGCGGGCGGGCGAAGCCGTCATCCCGGAAGCGGCCCGGGACCCGGAGCCGGCGCCGCAGGCGCCGGTCCGCAGCCGAACCCCCATCGGCGCTCCCCTGCTGGAAGTCCGCGCCCTCTCCAAGTCCTTCAAGGGCGTGCAGGCGCTGGACCGCGTGAACCTGCAGGTCCGCCAGGGCGAGATCCTCGGCCTGCTCGGCCCCAACGGCTCCGGCAAGTCGACGCTGATCAACGTGGTCAGCGGCCATTTCCCGCTGTCCGGCGGCGAGATCCTCTTCGACGGCCGCAACCTCACCGGCGCGCCCGCGCACCGCATGGCGCATGCCGGCATCGCCCGCACCTACCAGATCCCGCGCCCCTTCGCGCACATGACGGTGCTGCAGAACGTCTCCATGGTCGCGATGTTCGGCTGCGCCTCGCTGCCGCAGCAGGCTGCGATCCGCGAAGCCTGGAAGTGGCTCGAATTCACCGGCCTGCAGGCGCGCGCCCACGCCCTGCCCGAGGACCTGAACCTGCACCAGCGCAAGTTCCTCGAACTCGCGCGCGCGCTGGCGGCGCGGCCGCGGCTGGTGCTGCTGGACGAAGTGCTGTCGGGGCTCACGCCCGGCGAGATCAACGAGGCCATCGAGCTGATCCGCCGCATCCGCGACCAGGGCGCGACCATCGTGTTCGTGGAGCACGTGATGCGCGCCGTGATGGCGCTCACCGACCGCATCGTGGTCCTGAACCACGGCAAGCTGATCGCGCAGGGCGAGGCCGCCGACGTGATGAAGGACAGCGAGGTGGTCAACGCCTACCTCGGAAAGCCCGCCTATGCTTGACGTCGCCCGCCTGCAGGTGAACTACGGCGCCGCGCCGGCGCTGTGGGACGTGTCGGTGAACGTCGCCCGTGGCGAGCTCGTCTGCGTGGTCGGCCCCAACGGCGCCGGCAAGAGCACGCTGATCAACGTGATCGCCGGCCTGCACCGTGCGCGCGGCGGCCGGCTCGTCTTCGAGGGCGAGGACATCACGCAGCTGCCCAGCCACCGCTTCTGCGCCAAGGGCATCGCCATCGTGCCCGAGGGGCGGCGCCTCTTCACCGGCATGAGCGTGGAGGAGAACCTCGCGCTGGGCAGCTTCCTGCCGCAGGCGAAGGCGCACCGCGCGGCCTCGCTGGAGCAGGTGCTGGCGCTCTTTCCCGCGCTGAAGGAGAAGCTGGCGAGCCCTGCCGGCGCGCTCTCCGGCGGCCAGCAGCAGATGGTGGCGATCGGCCGCGCGCTCATGAGCCGGCCGCAACTGCTGCTGCTGGACGAGCCTTCGCTGGGCCTGGCACCCGCGGTGGTGCTGGACATGTTCAAGGCGATCCGCGAGATCAATGCGCGCGGCACGTCCGTGCTGCTGGTGGAGCAGAACGTCGCGATGGCCATGGAGATCGCCCGCCGCGCCTACGTGATGGAAGAGGGCCGCATCGTGGCCGAGGGCGCGCCGCGCGATCTGCTGCAGCGCCCGGAGATCCAGAAGGCGTACCTGGGGCTGGAAGCTGTGTGACCGACGCGCCATCGCAGGCTGGTGGCGACGCGCGAAGCCCAGGAACCCCGGCGCTTCCCGCCGCTGCCGGCATCGCTGGGGTTTCGCTTCGCTCCACCGCCAGCCTACGCCTGTGTTCCGCGCCGCGGAAAAGTCATTTGCTGGCGGGCTGCTTCCGTGCCGGGGCAGCGCCCACTACAGTCCCCCGATCCCGAGGAGGCGCGATGGACGACGCATTGACCGACAAGCTCCTGATCCGCGAACTCGTCGAACGCTGGGCCGTCTGGCGCGACGCCGGCGACTGGGAACGCTTCGCGACGGTCTGGCATCCCGACGGCGTGATGATGGCCACCTGGTTCCAGGGCCCCTTCCGCGAATTCATCCGCGTCACCCAGGAAGGCTGGGACAAGGGGGTGAGCATCCTGCACTTCCTGGGCGGCTCGGCGATCGAGGTCAACGGCGAGCGCGCGATCGCGCAGACCAAGATGACGATCTCCCAGCGCGGCATGGTCGAAGGCGCCGACGGCCCCGTGCTGTGCGACGTGGTCTGCACCGGCCGCTTCCACGACTTCATCACGAAGCACGAAGGCGCCTGGAAGGTGCTGCACCGCCAGCCGATCTACGAGAAGGACCGCATCGACCCGGTCGACCCCATGGCGCAGCTGCGGCTCGATGCGCAGCTGCTGGCCTCCATGCCGGAGGGCTACCGCCACCTGGCCTACATCCAGACGCGCATCGGCTACCAGGTCAAGATGGACATGCCGATGCTCAAGGGCGCGCAGGTGCAGGACCTGTACCGCCGCGGCGCGAGCTGGCTTGCCGGCGGCGCGCTGGAGCGCTAGGAATGGGCTCCCCCCCGAAGCGGCCTGCGGCCGCCTCCCCCTCGAGGGGGCGCCACCAGCGGCCCGGCCAAGCCGGTTCCGCGGTGGCACTGGAATGGACGCGACGTGCGGCGCTGGCCTTCCTGGGGACAGTGCCCTTCGCTGCGCTGCCCCAGGTGTACCCGGCCAGGCCGGTGCGCATCATCGTTCCGCAGCCGCCCGGCGGCGGCTTCGACACGGTGGGGCGCCTGCTGGCCGACCGCCTCGGCCGCGTGACGGGCCAGAGCTTCGTCGTCGAGAACCGGACCGGCTCCGGCACGCTGGTCGGCACCGACGCCGCGGCCAAGGCACCGGCCGACGGCTACACGCTGGTGGTCGGCTCCATCTCCAATCTCGCACTGAACCCCGGCCTCTATCCGAACCTTCCCTACGACAGCCTGCGCGACTTCGAGCCGATCGGCCTGCTCGTGAGCTACAGCTACACGCTGGTCGGCCGCAAGGACCTGCCGTTCGCCACGCTGCAGGAAGTGCTGGCCTACGCGAAGGCCAACCCCGGCAAGCTGAATTACGCCTCGGCCGGCGTCGGCTCGGGCCAGCACGTGCTGGGCGCGGCGCTGTGGCACCTGGCCAAGGTGGACGTGGGGCACGTGCCGTACCGCGGCGCGCAGCCCGCCTACCAGGACCTGCTGGGCGGCCGCATCGACCTGTTCTTCGATCTCTCGCCGACGGCGCGCGTGCAGGTGGATGCCGGCAACGCCAAGGCGCTCGCGGTGTCGGGCGCCGCCCGCAACACCATGCACCCGCAGGTGCCGACGGTGCAGGAGACGGGCGCCGCGCAGCTCGAACTCGAATCGTGGTTCGGCCTGTTCGCGCCGGCGAAGACGCCGCCCGAGGTCCTGCAGAAGCTGCGCGCCGATTTCGCCCGGGTCGCCGCTGCGCCCGACGTGCAGGAGACGCTCGTCAAGTCCGGCGGCAAGCCGATGGCGCTGATCGGCGATGATGCGCGCGCCGTGGTGGCCCGCGACGTCGAACACTGGACCCGGCTGGTGAAGACGCTGGGCATTCGCGCCGAATGATCCCTCCAACCCCAAGAAGACCAGCATGAACGTTCTCGGCATCTCCGGCAGCCTGCGCAAGGGCTCGTACAACAGCATGGCCCTGCGCGCCGCGCAGAAGCTCGTGCCGCCAGGCATGCGCCTGGACATCGCGGACATCGCCGCCATCCCGCTGTACAACGACGACGTGCGGCTGGCCGGCGAGCCCGCGGCCGTCTCGGAGTTGAAGGCCAAGGTGCGCGCCGCGGATGCCGTGCTGATCGTCACGCCGGAATACAACTTCTCCATCCCCGGGGTGCTGAAGAACACGCTGGACTGGCTCTCGCGCCCGCCGGAGCCGCCCTTCGCGGGCAAGCCGGTGGCCATCATGGGAGCGAGCCCCGGGCCGGTGGGCACCGCGCGCGTGCAGTACGACCTGCGCAAGGTGCTCGTGTTCCTCGACGCCTTCACCGTCAACAAGCCCGAGGTGTTCATCTCCTTCGCGCAGAACAAGTTCGACGCGCAAGGCGAGCTCACCGACGATGCGACGGCGAAGTTCATCACCGATCTCCTCGTCTCGCTGGAGAAACTGGCGACGCGCCTGGGCTGAACCTCTTGCTTGCTCCCTCCCCCTCCGGGGGAGGGTTGGGGTGGGGGCGCTTCCCCGAACGACCTTGAATCTCCCTCTCATCACCGACGGCCTCTTCTACGCCGTCTCCATCCCCGCGGTCATCCTCCTGGGCGTGAGCAAGAGCGGCTTCGGCGCGGGCTTCGGCTCGCTCGCCGTGCCGCTGATGGCGCTGGCCGTGACGGTGCCGCAGGCGGCGGCGATCCTGATGCCGGTTCTGTTCGTGCTGGATTGCATGGGGCTCGCGGTCTATCGGCGCGATTTCGACTGGCCGCTGCTGAAGTTCCTGCTGCCCTTCGGGCTGCTCGGCACCGTGGTGGGCACTTTCATGTTCCGGCTGCTGGACGCGAGGCTGGTGGCCGGCATCGTCGGCATCTTCACGCTGGTCTTCGTTGCCCAGCGCGTGCTCTATCCGCCCAGGTCCGACAGCCCGCCGCCCCCGAAATGGCTGGGCGCGATCCTCACCACGACTTCGGGGTTCACCAGCTTCGTCTCCCATACCGGCGGCCCGCCGATCACGGCCTACGTGCTGCCCCTGCGCCTCGCGCCCGTGGTGTTCACGTCCACCATGGCGGTGTTCTTCTTCGCGATCAACCTGGCGAAGTGGATCCCGTACGGCTGGCTCGGCCTGCTGGACCTGCGCAACATGAGCACCTCGCTGGCGCTGCTGCCCTTCGCGCCGATCGGCGTGTTCATCGGCGTGCGGATCGCGCGGCGCATCCGGCCCGTGCTGTTCTACCGATTCATCACGATCGGCATGTTGCTCACCGGCGTGAAGCTGGTGTGGGATGGGTTCCTGGCGCGTTAGGGAGACGGCAGAGATCGCCGGCAAACCTTCAGCGCTGTTGCCAATAGCCAGGGCGTCGACGTTGATGCGCCCCTGTCGATGCCTGCGAACACCTCGGTGCGGAACGCACGCGCGGCGACAGGGCTGCGCTCGAAGTACCAGAGGAAGGCCTCCGTGATCTCTTCTTTCGCGGGCGCAAGAAGAGCGACCTCGTAGCGATTCACAGAGCGCTCAATCTCGATGTCTGGCCGCATCCCTAGTGCAGCGTCTCATCCCACCCCGGCATCCGCTCGTCCCCGCGCTTCCTCCTCGCCTCGTTCTCGGCCCGCTCGCGCGCCATCTGCTCCTCGAACTGCTGCCGGCCTTCCTTGACGACGGCGATCATGCGCGCGCGGTCGCGGTATTCGGGGTACATCTTCTCGAACAGCTCCAGGTTGTGGCGGCGAAAGCGCATCGCATGCCGGCGCGCCTGGTAGGGCGTCTGCCCCAGCACCTCCAGCACGGTGCGGCCGCTGCGCAGGCTGGACTCGAACAGCTCGCGATCCACGTGCATCACGCCGCGGTCGCGCAGCGCGTTCCAGTGCGGCACGTCGCGCGCGCGCGCCACCAGTTCGACTGTCGGGAAGTGCTCGCGCACGAGGTCCACGATGCGCAGCGACTGCTCCTTGTCGTCCACCGCCACCACCAGCACCCGCGCGTTGCCGGCGCCCGCGGTGCGCAGCAGGTCCAGGCGCGTGGCGTCGCCGTAGTGCACCGTGTAGCCGAAGGCGCGCGCGGCCTCGACCATGTCGGCGTCGTGATCGAGCACGGTCGACGCGATGCCCTGCGCATTGAGCAGGCGGCCGATGATCTGGCCGTAGCGGCCGAAGCCCGCGATGATCACCGGCGCGGCCTGCGGGTCGCTCAGCTCCGGCAGGCGCCGCGGCCCGTCGGTGAAGCGGGGCAGCACGAGCCGGTCGACCGCCAGCAGCAGCAGCGGCGTCAGCAGCATGGACACGGCCACCGCGCCGATCAGGAGCGATGCGGTTTCGGCGGAGAAGACCTTCGCACCGGCGGCAGCCTGGAACACGACGAAGGCGAACTCGCCGCCTTGCGCCAGCAGCAGCGTGAACACGGGGCGTTCCGCCAGGGGAATGCCCATCGGCCTGGCGATGCCCCAGATCACCGCCGATTTCAGCACCAGCAGCAGCGCCACGATCAGCGCCATCGAGCCGGGCGAACGGGCGAGCACGCCGAAGTCGATGCTCATGCCCACGGCGATGAAGAACAACCCGAGCAGCAGCCCCTTGAAGGGCTCGAGGTCGGTTTCGAGCTCGCGCTTGTATTCGCTTTCCGCCAGCAGCACGCCGGCGAGGAAGGCGCCGAGCGCCATCGACAGGCCCACCAGCTGCATCAGCGCCGCGATCGCCACCACCAGCAGCAGCGCCGCCGCGGTGAAGATCTCCGCCGTGCGGCTCTTGGCGATCCAGCGCAGCAAGGGGCGCAGGGCGAGCCGGCCACCCAGGATGATGCCGCCGATGACGGCGATGATGCGCAGCGCCTCGATGCCGCCGTCGCCGCCCGCGTTGGCCTCGCGCGTGCCTCCGAGCAGCGGCAGCAGGGCGAGGATCGGGATCGCGGCCACGTCCTGGAACAGCAGGATGGAAAAGCCCGCGCGTCCGCTCGTGGTGGGCAGCAGGTTGCGCTCGCCCAGCACCTGCAGCGCGATCGCCGTCGACGACAGCGCCAGCCCCAGTGCGGCCACCAGCGCCGTGCGCCAGGGCGCGCCGGCGAGCATGCCGGCCGCGAAGAGCAGGGCCGCGCATCCGAGCACCTGCGCGCTGCCCCAGCCGAAGATCGGGTGGCGCAGGCTCCACAGGCGCCGCGGTTCGAGCTCCAGGCCGATCAGGAACAGCATCAGCACCACGCCGAACTCGGCGAAGTGCAGGATGTCTTCCACGTTGGTGACGAGACCGAAGCCCCAGGGCCCGATCACGATGCCCGCGGCGAGATAGCCGAGGATGGAGCCGAGGCCGATGGCGCGCGACAGCGGCACCGCGATCACCGCGGCGGCCAGATAGATCAGGCTGTTGGTCAGCCAGGCCGGTGCGTGTTCCATTCAGTCGCTGTCGTGGGGAGCGGGGCGGTCGGTGGTGGGCACGTCCGTGATCGGGCAGGCGCCGATCTCGTCGAGCTCCGGCCAGTCGGGATAGGTGGCGAGCCGGTCGCGGAAGGTTTCGGCGTGCGCATCGAGCTCCTCGCCGCTGGCGCGGTGCGCGCCGTGCAGCAGCAGCGGCGGCAGGAAGCGCATGCCGCACAGCGCCGCCGTCTGCTCGTACGGCGGCAGGAAGGCATCGAAGAAGTAGCGGTTGTAGCCCTGCGGATGGTAGGAGGACTCGGGCCCGCCGGTGCTGGCCACCAGCCACAGGTCCTTGCCGTGCAGCGCGGTGCCCGCGCGCCCGTAGGCCCAGCCGTACTGCAGCACTTCGTCGAGCCACAGCTTCATCAGCGCCGGCATCGAATACCACTGGATCGGATGCAGCAGCACCAGCAATTGGGCGGCCTGCGCCGTCTCCTGTTCGGCCTCGATGTCGATGTCGAAGTCGGGATAGAGCGCGTACAGGTCGCGCACCTGCACGCCCGGCACGCCGCGCGCCTGCTGCACCATCAGCCGGTTCACGCGCGACTCGCGCCAGTCGGGGTGCGCCGCCAGCACGAGCACGCCGGAGCGGCGGTTTGCGAACTCATCCATGCCCTGTAACATAGCCCAAAGCGGCCTGTACGGGGCCGCGCGACCAAGGAGCCCGTTGATGCCGGTCGTCGTTGTTGCGAACCCGAAGGGTGGCGTGGGCAAGTCCACCATCGCCACGAATATCGCAGGATTCCTCGCCAGCCGCGGCCACAGCGTGATGCTCGGCGACGCCGATCGCCAGCAGTCCTCGCGCCTGTGGCTGCGCCTGCGGCCCGGCGAGGCCCGCGCGATCAGCAGCTGGGACGTGGGCGAAGGCCAGGTCGCCAAGCCGCCGCGGGGCACGACGCACGTGGTGCTCGACACGCCGGCGGGCATGCACGGCAAGCTGCTGCAGGAGGCGCTGCGCATCGCCGACAAGGTGGTGGTGCCGCTGCAAGCGAGCATCTTCGACATCTACGCCACGCGGGCCTTCCTCGACGAGCTGGCGCACCTGCGCAAGGCGGGCCGCATGCAGGTGGGCATCGTCGGCATGCGCGTGGACGCGCGCACCATCGCGGCGGACAAGCTGCAGGAATTCGTGGAGGGCCTCGGCCTGCCGGTGCTCGGCTTCCTGCGCCCGACGCAGAACTACGTGCACCTGGCCGCGCGCGGCCTGACGCTGTGGGACGTGGCCCCGGGGAAAGTCGAACGCGACATCGAGCAGTGGCAGGGCATCGCGCAGTGGCTGGAAGGGTGAGCGCGCGAGGGGTGATGTAATCGGCCGCATGAAGATCTACGACTCCCTTGCCGAATTGCCGCCGCTCGTGGGCCAGGAGCTCGCGGTGAGCGACTGGATCACCGTCACGCAGCAGCAGATCGACCTGTTCGCCGACGCGACCGGCGACCACCAGTGGATCCACGTGGACCCTGAGCGCGCGAAGGCGGGGCCCTTCGGCACCACGATCGCGCACGGCTTCCTCACGCTGTCGCTGCTCCCGAAGATGGTGGAGTCCGCGCTGGACATCCGCAACCTGCGCATGAGCGTGAACTACGGGCTCAACCGCGTGCGCTTTCCCGCGCCGGTGCCGGCGGGCAGCCGCCTGCGCTCGCACATCAGGCTACTGGAGTGCCAGCCCTTGCCGGACAACGGCATGCAGATCGTCTGGCAGATCACCGTCGAGCGCGAAGGGGGCGACAAGCCCGTGTGCGTGGCCGAGTCGGTGACGCGCCGCTACGCCTGACGCGTGTAAACCGTAACGGCTCAACTCCACCCAAAAAGATGCCCGCACGAAGCGGGCAGGGAAGAAAAGGAGTCTGGGTTGCCTGGCCTGCCCTGATCGGGCCGGTTAGGGAGCAGATGCGGGACCGTACGTGGTCTTTCAAACACAGCGGGGTGAAACGGAGTATTGCTTGTGTCGCAGTGCGCACGGCTCAGGCGGCGCCGGGAAAGCCCTGCTGGCGCCAAGCTTCGAAGACCGTGACCGCGACGGCGTTCGAAAGGTTGAGGCTGCGCTGGCCGGCGCGCATGGGCAGGCGCAGGCGCTGGGGCGGTGCCAGCGTCTCCAGCAAACCCGGAGCGAGCCCGCGGGTCTCGGAGCCGAAGACGAGCCAGTCGCCCGGCTGGAAGGCCACGTCGTGCACGCGGCGCGTCGCGCGCGTGGTGAGCGCGAAGAGGCGCTCGCGCGGGGGCTGCGCGGCCTCCAGCAGGGCGGCCCAGCTTGCGTGCTTTCGCACGTCCGCGTACTCGTGGTAGTCCAGCCCCGCGCGGCGCATGTAGCGGTCCTCCATCGAAAAGCCCAGCGGCTCGACGAGGTGCAGCGTGCAGCCCGTGTTGGCGGCCAGTCGGATGACGTTGCCGGTGTTGGGCGGGATCTCGGGCGTGACGAGCACGATGTGGAACATGGGGGGATTGTGGCGGACGGTGGAGGGCGGGCTTCGTAGGCTGGCGGTGAGCCGCGAAGCGCGCGATCCCCAGCGATGCGCGAAGCGCCGGGGTTCCGGCGCGGTCGCGCCTCACCACCAGCCTACAGAACCGTCCGCGCCAGCACGACTGCAGCGACGCGCACCGCCCCCGCCTGCCGCACCGCCCGCGCCGCCGCATGCAGCGACGCCCCGCTGGTCATCACGTCGTCCACCAGCACCACGCCCTTGCCACGCAGCTCCCGCGCCCGCAGCGGCTCGACCCCGAACGCCCCCTCCACGTTGCGCTGCCGCGCCGTGCGATCGAGCGCCGTCTGCGATCCCGTCTCGCGCAGGCGCAGCAGCAGGTGCGCGTCCGTCCTGTCCGCCGCGAGCTGCCGCGCCAGCAGCAGCGCCTGGTTGAAGCCCCGCTCGGCCAGCCGCCCGCGCGCCAGCGGCATCGGCAGGACGAGGTCGGCGTGCGCAAGCTCCTCCGCGGCACCTGGGGCCCGCGCCATCCGCCGCGCCAGCGTCGCGGCCCAGCCCGGCTCGCCGTGGAACTTGAAGCGGCCCACCAGGCCCGACCACGGATAGGCGTACTCCACCGCGGCGAAGCAGGCGTCCAGTGGCGGCGGCTCGCGCACGCAGGCGCCGCAGGCCGACACGCCCTCGGGCACGGGCAGTGCGCAGCGCCGGCAGCGCGGGTGCGTGCTGCCGAAGCGGGCCTCGCAGCCCTCGCACAGGGGCAGTGCCGGCCACCCGCCGCACACGGCGCAGCGGCCGGGCGCAGCGGCAAGGCGGGGCAGCAGCCGGGCAAGGCGCATCGCCTCAATATACTGGGCGGCCTTCGCGATGCCATCCTCCGAACGACCGCCCACCATCGCCCCCGCCGCCGCCGCGCGCTGGGAGCACGCCGCCCCCGCTGCCAGCCCCTGGCTGCACGAGGAGGTGGGGCAGCGCATGGCGGATCGCCTGCAGTGGATCAAGCGCGCCCCGCAGGCCTGGGCCGACTGGGAGCCGGTGCGCGGCGGCCTGCAAGCCCATGCCCTGGTCGCGCAGCGCTATCCGCAAGCCCGCGCCTACGTCGTGGAGCCGCTGCCCAGGCGCGCCGCCGTGGCGAAGGAGCGCCTGGGCAAGGCCTGGTGGAAGCGCATCGCCGGCGGCGGCGCGGTGGAGGTCGGGCCGGTGCCGGCCGGCGGCGTGCAGATGCTGTGGTCCAACATGGGCCTGCACGTCGCCGCCGACCCGCAGGCCCTGCTGCGGCAGTGGCACGAGGCCCTGGCCGTCGACGGCTTCCTGATGTTCTCCTGCCTCGGCCCCGACACACTGAAGGAACTGCGCCGCCTGTACGCCGCCCTGGGCTGGCCGCCGCCCGGCCACGACTTCACCGACATGCACGACTGGGGCGACATGCTGGTGCAGGGCGGCTTCGCCGAGCCGGTGATGGACATGGAGCGCATCACCCTCGCGTTCGACACGCCCGAGCGGCTGCTGGCCGAACTGCGCGAGCTCGGCGCCAACTTCCATCCCGAGCGTTTTTCGGCCCTGCGCGGGCGCGCGTGGCGCGAGCGCCTGCATAGGGAAATCGCGCAACAGCTGCGGGGCGCGGACGATAAGCTCACGCTCACCTTCGAGATCATCTACGGCCACGCGATGAAGCCGCTGCCGCGCGCGCGCATGGGGGAGGAAAGCGCCGTGCCGCTGTCCGACATGCGCGCGATGTTGCGCGGAGGACGCGCGCGCGAATGAGATCGTCGCTGGCGGCGCCCCGGGGCGGCAAATCAATGCCGATTGCGCCACGTCAATGCAGGGCAGGGCGAAAAGTGGCACATCCGACCCGGCTACAATGCGCGGCTGATTCTGGTGCGCCGCGCCGTGTCGAACCTCGTATTCCGTTTCGCCATCGTCCAGGGGCAGGCCATCCACTGGTTCCTGGGACGCAACTGCTCGGTCACGCCGGCCCAACTCGGTTGGCTGTACCTGTCGCTGTGCGTGGTGTCGTTCGGGATCGCGGCGTTCTTCTGGGTCCAGGGGGCGGTGCTGGTCCTGCCATTCACGTGGGTCGAGCTGGCGGCGGTGGGCGTCGCCTTCATGGCCTACGCACGCCACGCGGCGGACCGCGAGCACATCCTGCTGCAGGGCCGCAGGCTGGTCGTGGAACTGGAGAGCGCGGGCCGGCTGGAACGCGCGGAGTTCGACCGCGACTGGGTCCGCGTGCAGCCGGCGGCGGACGATCGTTCGCTGATCGAGGTGTCGGGCCAGGGGCAGCGCGTCAACATCGGGCGCTTCGTGCGCCCCGAGCTGCGGCCAGCGCTGGCGCGCGAACTGCGGCAGGCGCTGCGCGAGGCGTGAGCGGGGCGGAAGAACGGGTTTATTGAAGGCTTGAGGCTGAAAACGATGAAGAGATATTCGAAGATCGCGGCGCTGCTCACGCTCTGGGGCGCGCTGTCCGGCACGGCTTCGGCGGCCGTGCAGGACCTGCCCGGCGGCCCGGCGGTGCGGCAGCTGAACCTGCATGCGGCCGCGACGCGCATCGCCACCGAGGTTTCGTGGCTGCACTGGTTCATGCTGATCACGTGCACCGTGATCTTCATCCTGGTGTTCTCCGTGATGTTCTATTCCATCTGGAAGCACCGCAAGTCGGTGGGCCACAAGCCGGCCAACTTCCACGAGTCGGTGATGGTCGAACTGATCTGGACGGCCGTTCCCTTCGTCATCGTGATCCTGATGGCGCTGCCGGCCACCAAGGTGCTGGTCGCCTCCAAGGACACCTCCAACGCCGACGTGACCATCAAGGCCACCGGCTACCAGTGGAAATGGGGCTACGACTACCTGACCGGCGACGCCCAGGGCGTGAGCTTCCTGTCCACGCTGGACCCGGTGCACCGCGAGATCTCCAACGCCGGCGCGCAGGGCAACGACGTGCCCAACGACTACCTGCTCAAGGTCGACAACCCGCTGGTGGTGCCGGTCAACAAGAAGATCCGCGTGATCACCACCGCCAACGACGTGATCCACGCCTGGGGCGTGCCGGCCTTCGGCGTCAAGCAGGACGCCATCCCCGGCTTCGTGCGCGACACCTGGTTCCGCAGCGAGAAGACGGGTGACTTCTACGGCCAGTGCTACGAGCTGTGCGGCAAGGAGCACGCCTACATGCCGATCCACGTGAAGGTGGTGAGCCAGGACGAATTCGTGAAGTGGTCCGACCAGCAGAAGAAGGTCATGGCCGCCAAGGCGGACGATCCGGCCAAGGTCTGGACGCTGGCCGAGATCACGGCCCGCGGCGAGAAGGTCTACAACGCCAACTGCTCCGCCTGCCACCAGCCCAATGGCAACGGCGCCGGCCCGATCAAGCCGCTGAACGGCTCACCCGTCGTGAACGACGCGGACAAGACCAAGCAGATCCAGGTCGTGCTCAACGGCCGCAATGCGATGCCGGCGTGGAAGCAGCTGAGCGACACGGACATCGCCGCCGTCATCAGCTTCACCAAGAACCACTGGAACAACAAGACCGGCCAGATCGTGCAGCCCGCCGAAGTGCTGGCGCAGCGCGGCAAGTAAACCGAGGCAGAGGAAACCGAAGGAAATCAGATGAGCGCTGTTCTCGACCCGCACGGCCACGCCGGACACCACGACGAGCACCACGATCACGCGCCGGCCGGCTGGCGCCGCTGGGTGTACGCGACCAACCACAAGGACATCGGGACGCTGTACCTGCTGTTCGCGTTCTTCATGCTGATGTTCGGCGGCGTGCTGGCGCTGGGCATCCGCGCCGAGCTGTTCCAGCCCGGCCTGCAGCTGGTGAACCCGGAACTGTTCAACCAGTTCACCACCATGCACGGGATCATCATGGTGTTCGGCGCGATCATGCCGGCCTTCGTGGGCTTCGCGAACTGGATGATTCCGCTGCAGATCGGCGCGCCCGACATGGCCTTCGCGCGGATGAACAACTTCAGCTTCTGGCTGCTGATCCCCGCCGGCCTGATGGTGGTGCTGACCTTCTTCATGCCCGGTGGCGCGCCCGCCGCCGGCTGGACGATCTACGCCCCGCTGACGCTGCAGATGGGCCCGTCGATGGACTACGCGATCTTCGCGCTGCACATCATGGGCGCGAGCTCGATCATGGGCTCGATCAACATCATCGTGACCATCCTCAACATGCGCGCCCCCGGCATGTCGCTGATGAAGATGCCGATGTTCTGCTGGACGTGGCTGATCACGGCCTACCTGCTGATCGCCGTGATGCCCGTGCTGGCCGGCGCGATCACGATGACGCTGACGGACCGCCACTTCGGCACGACGTTCTTCAACCCCGCCGGCGGCGGCGACCCGGTGATGTACCAGCACATCTTCTGGTTCTTCGGCCACCCCGAGGTCTACATCATGATCCTGCCGGCCTTCGGCATCATCAGCCAGGTCGTGCCCGCCTTCTCGCGCAAGCGCCTGTTCGGCTACGCCTCCATGGTGTACGCCACCAGCTCGATCGCGATCCTGTCGTTCATCGTGTGGGCGCACCACATGTTCACCACCGGCATGCCGGTGACGGGCCAGCTGTTCTTCATGTACGCGACGATGCTGATCGCCGTGCCGACGGCCGTGAAGATCTTCAACTGGATCGCGACCATGTGGCAGGGCTCGATGACCTTCGAGACGCCGATGCTGTTCGCGGTGGGCTTCATCTTCGTGTTCACCATCGGCGGCTTCACCGGCCTGATCCTGGCCATGGCGCCGATCGACCTGCTGCTGCAGGACACCTACTACGTGGTGGCGCACTTCCACTACGTGCTGGTGGCGGGCTCGCTGTATGCGATCTTCGCCGGCTTCTACTACTGGTCGCCCAAGTGGACGGGCGTGATGTACAACGAGTCGCGCGGCAAGATCCACTTCTGGTGGTCGCTGATCTCCTTCAACGTCACCTTCTTCCCGATGCACTTCCTGGGGCTGGCGGGCATGCCGCGCCGCTACGCCGACTACCCGATGCAGTTCGCCGATTTCAACATGGTCGCGTCCGTCGGCGCCTTCTTCTTCGGCTTCGCCCAGGTGTACTTCTTCTTCTTCATCGTGCTGCCCATGATGCGCGGCCAGGGCGCGCCCGCCCCGCAGCGGCCGTGGAACGACCCGGACGGCAAGGGTGCCGAAGGCCTGGAATGGGAAGTGCCGTCGCCGGCGCCCTTCCACACCTTCGAGACGCCCCCGCGCCTGGACGCCACCGCCACCCGCGTGCTGGACGCGCGGGTGCAGCCGGAAAATCCGGCGGGCGTGCATTGATGGCGGACGCGACGATGGCCCCCAAGGACGATCGCAGCAAGGGCAACCTGCGGCTGGCGCTGATCCTGGCGACGGTGGCGCTGGTGTTCTTCCTCGGCTTCGTCGGCAGGATGATCCTGCTCGGAAGGTAAGGCATGGCGCTGGTGGATCGCGAGAACCGCAGGATGGTGGGCAAGCTGGTCGTCGTGGCGGCCGGCATGTTCGCCTTCGGCTATGCGCTGATCCCCATCTACAAGCACGTGTGCGAGGCGCTGGGCATCAACATCCTGGCGCTCGGCGAAAAGCAGGTGCCCGGTGCGTCGACGGCCAAGGCCAACACGCAGGTGGACCTGAGCCGCACGATCACCGTGGAGTTCGACGCCAACGCGCGCGGCCCGTGGCTGTTCAAGCCGGCGCAGGCCTCCATCCGGGTGCACCCGGGCGAGCTCGCCACCGTGATGTACGAGTTCCAGAACGTGCAGGACCGGCGGATGGCCGCGCAGGCGATCCCCAGCTATGCGCCGCGCAACGCCGCCGCGCACTTCAACAAGATCGAGTGCTTCTGCTTCCAGCAGTACACGCTGGAGCCGGGCGAGAAGAAACAGTGGCCGGTGGCTTTCGTGATCGATCCGAAGCTGCCGAAGGACGTGACGACCATCACCCTGTCCTACACCTTCTTCGAGGTGGGCGGCAAGACGCCGCCGGCGCCGCAGGCCGTGGCGCCCGTGAAGAACGGAGTGGCGGGATGAGTTTCCTGCGCACGGTGCGAACCGTGCTGTGGTCGTTCGTCGGGATTCGAAAGAGAAGCGGATTCGAGGAGGACCTGGGCAAGGCCAATCCGTTCGCGATCATCGCCGTGGCGCTGGGCGCCGTGCTGGTGTTCGTGGTCGGACTGATTGTCCTGGTCAACTGGGTCGTGAAGCATTAAAGAGGAAAAGAGAATGAGCTCTGCCGCGCCGGGGACCCGGCCCCACTACTTCGTGCCGCAGCCGTCGCGCCATCCGGCGATGGCGGCCTTCGGCCTGTTCTTCATCATCTTCGGCGCGGCCAACTGGATCAACGGCGCGGACTGGGGCAGGTTCTCGCTCCTGTTCGGCTTCCTGTGGCTGTTCTGGGTGCTCTTCAGCTGGTTCAGCGACTCCATCCGCGAGAGCGAGACCGGCTCCTACGGCCGCAAGGTGGACCTGTCGTTCCGCTGGAGCATGAGCTGGTTCATCTTCTCGGAAGTGATGTTCTTCGGCGCGTTCTTCACCGCGCTGTGGTGGATGCGCTCGCACTCGGTGCCGGCCCTGGGCGGCGTCGAGAACGCGCTGCTGTGGCCCGACTTCAAGGCGGTGTGGCCCAGCGTCTCGGCCGGCGCCACGGCTTCGCCCGCCGGCACCATCGAGCCCTTCGAGACGATGACGCCGTTCTGGCTGCCGACGATCAACACGGCGCTGCTGCTGTCCTCCGGCGTCACGCTCACCATCGCGCACCACGCCCTGCGGGAGGGGAAGCGCGGCACGACCGTGATGTGGATGTGGCTGACGGTGCTGCTCGGCTTCACCTTCGTCTGCGTGCAGGCCTACGAGTACCACCACGCCTACACCGAGATGAACCTGAAGCTCAGCTCGGGCGCCTACGGCTCGACCTTCTTCATGCTCACCGGCTTCCACGGCTTCCACGTGATCGTGGGCATGCTGATGCTGCTGTTCATCACCATCCGCCTGATGAAGGGCCACTTCACCGCCGACCGCCACTTCGGTTTCGAGGGCGCGGCCTGGTACTGGCACTTCGTGGACGTGGTGTGGCTGTTCCTGTACACGCTGGTGTACTGGCTCTGAACCCCGTCACCCCCGCACAGGCGGGGGCCCCGGAAAGAGGGCCGCGCAAGCGGCCCTTGTCCTTTTTCGCCAGCCCGCGAACTACTTCAGCGGAATCCCGCTCGGATGGATGTACCCGAGCTTCCACCCCACCAGGATGCACACGAACAGCAGGATCGAGAAGCCGACGCGGAACGCCAGCGCGCGCGCCATGTTGCTGGTCTTGGGCCGGCCGTCCTGGCCCGTGTCGCGCATCATGAAGTACAGCGCGGAGCCGAGGCTGCCGATGATGGCCAGGAAGGCCGCGAGAACGAACCACTTCATGCGCCCGATGATAGGCGGGCGCCGGCGAACATGCTCAGGCGTGCGCTGATCGCCATCGCGGCGCTCATTGGTATCGCCGTCACGGTGAACCTGGGCTTCTGGCAGTGGGGGCGGGGCCAGCAGCGCACCGCGATCCACGATGCCATGGAGGCCCGCGCGCGCCTGGCGCCGCTGGCGCAAGGCGAACTGCCGCCGGACTTGCGCGCCGACGACCCGCTGCTGCACCGCCCCGTGGTGCTGCGCGGCGAGTGGCTGCCCGCGCAGACGATCTTCCTGGACAACCGCCAGATGAATGGCGTACCGGGCTTCTACGTCGTCACGCCCCTGCGCCTGGCGGGCCGCAACGACGCGATCCTGGTGCAGCGGGGCTGGGTGCAGCGCAATTTCGAGCGGCGCGAGGCGCTGCCGCCGGTGCAGACGCCCGCCGGCGTCGTCGAGCTCCGCGGCCGCTTGGCCCCGCCGCCCGCCAAGCTTTATGCCTTCGACAAGGAAGAGAAGGGCCCGATCCGGCAGAATCTCGACCTGACCCGGTTCCGCACGGAAACCGGCCTGCCGCTGCTGCCGTATTCGGTGCAGCAGACCGGCTCGGCTTCCGAGGGCCTGTTGCGCCAATGGCCGCAGGCCGGCAGCGGCGCGGAAAAGAACTACGGCTACGCCTTCCAGTGGTGGGCCATTGCCGCGCTCATCGCGATCCTCTATGTCTGGTTCCAACTCGTCGTCCCCCGCCGCCAAGCACGGCGCGCTTGACCAGCCGCTCGGGCTGACGGTGCACTCGCTGCCCCTGCCGCAGGAGGCCGCGCTCGCCGACGAGCAGCGCACCCGCACCGGCCGCTGGAAGATGCTGCTGGTGATGCTGGTATGCGCCGCCCCGGTGATTGCCTCCTACCTCGCCTACTACGTCGTGCGTCCCGACACCCGCCGCAGCTACGGCGAACTGATCGAGCCGCAGCGGCCGATTCCTTCCCTCACGGGCACCGACCTGGCCGGCAAGGCCGTGAGCCTGCCCACGCTGCAGGGCCAGTGGCTGCTGGTGAGCGTGGCCGGTGGCGCCTGCGACGCGGCCTGCGAGAAGCACCTGTACCTGCAGCGGCAACTGCGCGAGGCGCTGGGCAAGGACAGGGACCGCCTCGACTGGGTCTGGCTGGTCCCCGACGAGGCACCCGTGCGCGATGCGCTCAAGCCCGCGCTGGCGCAGGCCACCGTGCTGCGTGTCGACGCGGCGCAGCTGGCGCAGTGGCTCGCGCCGGCGCGAGGCCACCAGCTGGCCGACCACCTCTACGTCGTGGACCCCATGGGCCACTGGATGATGCGTTTTCCCCCCACGCAGGACCTCGCCGGCGCGGCCAAGGTCCGCAAGGACCTCGAGCGGCTGATGCGCGCCTCCGCCGGCTGGGACCAGCCGGGCCGGCCGGCCAACTAAGACGATGGCCGACGCTTCGCTGTACGACTTCAGCCCGGTGCTGCGGCTGGCCCTGCTGGGCATCGCCGTCGCCTCCGGGCCCCTGGCCTGGGTGTGGCTGCGCAACAAGCAGGCGGCGCCGGCGCAGCGCCTCGCCGCGCTCACGCTGCTCACGCTGTTCCTCACCTTCGACCTGGTGCTGTTCGGCGCCTTCACGCGCCTGACGGACTCCGGCCTCGGCTGCCCCGACTGGCCGGGCTGCTACGGCAACGCGAGCCCCACCGGCGCGATCGCCCAGATCCGCGCCGAGGAAGCGCGCCTGCCGACGGGGCCCGTCACCCACGGCAAGGCCTGGGTGGAGATGGTCCACCGCTATCTCGCCACCGGCGTGGGCGTGCTGATCACCACGCTGGCCATCGCCACCTGGCTGCAACGCAAGCGCGGCGGGGCGGTTCAGCCCCGCTGGCCCGCCTTCACGCTGGCGTGGGTGTGCGTGCAGGGCGCGTTCGGCGCGCTCACGGTCACGATGAAGCTGTTTCCCGCGATCGTGACGATGCACCTGCTGGGAGGGATGGTGCTGCTGGCCCTGCTCGCGATGCAGGCGGTCGCGTACCGGCAGGCGCAGCGCGGCACCGGGGCGTTCGTGATTCCCGCGGCCGCGCGCCATTGGCTGGTGGGCGCGTACGTGCTGCTGTGGCTGCAGGTGGCGCTCGGCGGCTGGGTGAGCACCAATTACGCGGTGCTGGCGTGCAGCACCTTCCCGCAGTGCCAGGGCAGCTGGTGGCCGGCGATGGACTTCCGCCAGGGCTTCGAGCTGTGGCGGGGGCTGGGCCTGACCGGCGCCGGTGAAACCATCCACTTCGCGGCGCTCACCGCGATCCACTATGCACACCGGCTCGCCGCCTACGGCGTGTTCGTGGTGATCGGCATCGCCGCGTGGCGCCTGCGTGCCGGTCCGCTGCATCGCGGTGCCCGGGCGATCGGCGCGCTGCTGGCCTGGCAGTTCGCCACCGGCTTGTCGAACGTGGTGCTGGGCTGGCCCCTGGTCGCGGCGGTGGCGCACACGGGCGGCGCGGCCGCACTCGTGGTGGCGCTCACGTGGGCGCTGCGCGAAAGCCGCGCCGAGCCGGCCGCGGTGCCCCGGTCCGCCGGCGCGCGCGAGGTGTCGGCGTGAGCGCCGCACGGCCGCCCGAAGGCGCTCGCCCCCTCCGCTTGCGGAGGGGGGAGGCGCAGCACGCAGTGCGGAGCCTGGGGGAGGTTGGCCAGTGACCGCCATCGTCGCCCGCCAGTACTACGCGCTGATGAAGCCGCGCGTGATCCAGCTGATCGTGTTCTGCGCCATCATCGGCATGGTGCTGGCCGTGCCGGGGCTGCCCTCGCTGGACGACCTGCGCATCGGCGCGATCGCTTCGGTCGGCATCTGGCTGGTCGCCGGCGCCGCCGCCGCCTTCAACTGCGTGGTGGAAAAGGGCATCGACGCCAAGATGCGCCGTACCGCCTGGCGGCCCACCGCCAAGGGCGAGCTGAACGACGTGCAGACCCTGGTCTTCTCGGCCGGCCTGTGCGCCGTCGGCTCCTGGCTGCTCTATGCCTGGGTCAACCCGCTGACGATGTGGCTCACGCTGGGCACCTTCATCGGCTACGCCGTGATCTACACCGTGATCCTCAAGCCGCTGACGCCGCAGAACATCGTGATCGGCGGCGCCTCGGGGGCCATGCCGCCGGTGCTGGGCTGGGCGGCCCTGCGCGGCGACGTCGGGCCCGAGGCGCTGATCCTGTTCCTGATCATCTTCCTGTGGACGCCGCCGCACTTCTGGGCGCTGGCGCTGTACCGGGTGGAGGACTACCGCCGCTCGGGGCTGCCGATGCTGCCGGTGACGCACGGCAACGAGTTCACCCGCCTGCAGATCCTGCTCTACACGATCGTGCTGTTCGCGGCCTGCCTGATGCCCTTCGCCTACGGGATGAGCTCGTGGCTCTACCTCGCGGCGGCACTCGTGCTCAGCGTGGGCTTCACGTGGTACGGTTTCCGCCTGTGGCGCGACTATTCCGACGCGCTGGCGCGCGCGACCTTCCGCTTCTCGCTCATCCACCTGAGCGCGCTGTTCGCGGCCTTGCTGGTGGATCATTACCTGCTGTGAGCATGCTGCGACGCGACCTCCTCTGCCTGACCGGCGCCTCGGCGCTGCTCGCTGCCTGCAGCGCCGAGACCAAGCCGGCCTTCAAGGCGGTGGACATCACCGGCGCCGACTACGCGCGCGACTTCAAGCTGCCCGATACCGAGGGCAAGCCGCGCAGCGTGGCGGACTTCCAGGGCAAGGCGGTGATCGTGTTCTTCGGCTACACGCAATGCCCGGATGCGTGCCCCACGACGCTGGCCGAAATCGCGGAAGCGAAGAAGCTGCTCGGCGCCGACGGCGCCAGGGTGCAGCCGGTGCTGATCTCGCTCGACCCCGAGCGCGACAAGCCCGAGCTGCTCAAGGCCTACGTCGCGAGCTTCGGGCCGGACTTCATCGCGCTGCGCGGCACGCCCGAACAGACGGCGGCCGTCGCCAAGGATTTCAAGGTGTTCTTCCGCAAGGTGCCGGGCAGCACGCCGGGCAGCTACACGATGGACCATTCGGCGGCCAGCTACGTCTACGACCCCAAGGGGCGCCTGCGCCTGTACGTGCGCTACGGCGGCGGCGCGCAGCCGCTGGCGGACGACCTGAAGCTGATCCTGCAAGGCTGAATGGAGAGCGCCCCCACGCTGGCCACTTCGTGTGCGGCGCTGCCCCCCGAGGGGGCTGGGCCGCAGCACCTCCTGGGGCGCAAGGGCGCGGCGCGCATCGCGCTGATCCCGCCGGAGGTGATCGAGGCCCTCAACGCGGGCCGCATCCCCACCGTCAACCTCAACGAGTTCCTAGCGATCGACCTGCGGCAGTTGGCGCGCAACGTGGCGCGCCAGGTCGGCCTCGATCCGGATGCGGAGCGGCTGGAGGACACGCTGGGCATGCTGGCGGCTTTTCCGCCGGTCAAGCGCCACCTGCATGTCGCGCGGGCCTTGTACGACCTGACCGAGCCGCGCGCGGAGCGCGACGCGATCGCGCACGCGCTGGCCACGCACCCCAGCGACGTGGCGCGCTCGTGGGCGGCGCAGTGGATCGCGTTCACGTCGATGCCGCTCGCGGACAAGCTGCGCTCGGTGTTCCGTTTCGCGGCCGACCCGCACTTCGGCGTGCGCGAGATGGCGTGGATGGCGGTGCGCGACGCGATCGCGGGCGATGTCGATGCGGCCGTGCGGCTGCTGCAGCCCTGGGCGACGCACCCGGATGCCAACATCCGCCGCTTCGCGAGCGAGGCGACGCGTCCGCGCGGCGTGTGGTGCGCGCAGATCGAGGCGCTGAAGGCCCAGCCCTGGCGCGGCCTGCCGGTGCTGCAGCCGCTGCGCGCCGACACGAGCCGCTATGTGCAGAACTCGGTGGCGAACTGGCTCAACGACGCCGCGCGCACGCAGCCGGACTGGGTGCGCGAGGTCTGCGCGCAGTGGCTGCGCCAGCACGGCGGGCCGGAGACGGCGTACATCGTGCGGCGCGCCCAGCGCAGCCTGCGCGACGAGCAGCCGGGCGCGTAGGAGCCTCGGGCGGCGGGGCGTTTTCCTGGCCCCGGGCGCCTAGGCCTGGCGCAGCGCGCCTTCCTCGACGACGTCCAGCGCGCGGATCGCCTTGCGCGTCTCGGGCGTGATCTGGTCGAGGCCGTCGACCGCCCACTGCACGGTGGCCGCGCCATCGAGCTGTGCCCGCGGCAACAGCGTCCAGGTGACGTGATAGCGCAGCGTCACGCCGGGCAGGGCAGGCACATCGCGCAAACCGCTGGCCACGAATTGCTGCGCGCGCGACGTCGCCGCCTCGCGCGTGGTCGGCGCTTCCATCAGCAGCGCGAACTCGCGCGGGCCCACGCGCGCGGACATGTCGTAGCCCACGCTCAGCCGCCGCAGGTGCGAGGCCGTGACCACCAGCGCCTTGTCCACCGCCTCGCGCCCGAACTCCTCGCCGATCGCGTCGAGGTTCGACAGGCGGATGCACAGGAGGGCGCAATTCTGCTTCTGCGTGCGCGCGTGCGCGAGGCTGCTGTCCAGGCGCTCCGTCATCGCCTGCCGGTGCGGCAGGCCGGTCAGCGGGTCCGCCCGAACGAGCGTGCTGGCGCGCAATTCCGCTTCGCGCCGGGCCATCAGGCGCATGTTCACCGCGTAGTAGAGGATCGGCAGCGCCAGCAGCGCGCCGATGTACAGGCCGAAGCGGGTCAGCATGTTGGCCGGCGCCAGCCCGAGGTCGCGCCCGAGCGGGAAGACCGCGAGCACCGCCACGGGCACGAAGGCCGCGGCCACCAGCCGCAGGTGCCGCTCCTTGCCCGCGATCCAGCCCCACAGCACCATGCTGAGGACCGCGACGAGGGCCAGGCCGGTCAGGGTGAGCACGAGGGTCAGGCTGGCGGCGTTGTCGATCGCGACGTGCACCGCCGTGGCCCCGAGCAGCGCGGCGATCAGCGCCCACACGCCGAGATCCAGGGCCCGCGAGAGCCGGGCGGGATCGGTGAGGAGCTTGACCAGCCACAAGCCGGCGGCGACCCCCGCGCCGGGCCACAGCTCCAGCACGGCTTCGTTCCAGGCGCTCGACTCCGGCCACACGTGCTGGCCACCGAGGCCGCTGCGCCCCAGCTGCCCCAGCCCGAGCAGCAGGATGCAGACGGCGAACATCGCGGAGGCGCGGTCGCGGAAGGCCACGGCGTTGATGAAGGAGGCGAGCGCGACCAGCGCCAGCACGCCGAAGTAGCACCCCAGCACGAATTGCGCGCGCTCCCGCCGCACCTGCATGGCGTCCTGCCGGACCACCGCGAGCGGCGCGGCGAAGTCGCCGTGGCTGTCCATCACGCGCAGCCAGTAGCGCACGGGCTCGCCGCCACCCGGCGACAGCTTGAACGTGGGCAGGCGTCCCGGCACCGGCCACTGCGACACCTCGACCCCCGTGCCGGCGTGCTGCACGACCCAGCGGCCCTCGCGGTTGCGGTAATGCAGCTCCAGGTGGTCGTTGACCGAGGACGCGACTTCGAGGAACCAAGGCAAGCCGGCGGGCGTGGCGGTTTCGAAGACGATCCACAGCGCGCCGACGGGGGCGCGCTGGTTCTCGCGCCGGCGCAGGCGCCAGGGGAGTTCGGGGGCCTGTGCTTCCACCTGGTCCGCCGACAGGGTGCCGGATTCGTCGATCCAGTACAGGCTGCGCTCGGCCAGCGAGACCTCCGCCAGGTCGCCGACCTGCACCAGCGGCGGCACGCCCGGCGCCGGCGCTTCCGCCGCGCTCGCGCCGCTCCACGCCCAGGAGAGCGCAAGCCACAGCCAGAGCGCGCACGAGAAGCGCAGCGGACGAGCCCTCCTTGTCATGCACGGGATTGTCGCGGCGCCCCGCTGAGCAAGCCGGCACGCGGGGCGGGAAAAGTGCGCAGATGGCGCCGATACAACAAAAAAAACCCGGCTCGCGCCGGGTTTTCGGGGGGTGTCGCGCCGTCAGGCGTAGGCTGTCAGCGCCTTCTTCATCTTCTTCATGGCGGCGACCTCGATCTGGCGGATCCGCTCGGCGGACACGCCGTATTCGGCCGCCAGCTCGTGCAGCGTCATGCCGCCGGAGCCGTCGTCGTTGACCTTCAGCCAGCGTTCTTCCACGATGCGGCGGCTGCGCGGATCGAGCTGCTCCAGCGCGGCCTGGATGCCGTCGGTGGCCATCACGTCGCGCTCGCGGTTTTCAAGTTCCGCCGTCGGTTCGTGGGAGGCGTCCGCCAGGTAGGCGATCGGGCCGAAGGATTCCTCGCCGTCGTCGGCGGGGCCCGGGTCGAGCATCACGTCGCCGCCCGACATGCGGGTCTCCATCTCGATCACTTCCTCGCGCTTGACGTTCAGCTCGCGGGCCATCACGTCGATCTGCGCGTCGGTCAGCGTGTCGCGGTGGGTCTGCGCGTCCTCGTCGTCCTTGAAGCCCTGCTTCATGGAGCGGAGGTTGAAGAACAGCTTGCGCTGCGCCTTGGTCGTGGCCACCTTGACCATGCGCCAGTTCTTCAGGATGTATTCGTGGATCTCCGCCTTGATCCAGTGCAGCGCGTAGCTGACCAGCCGCACGCCCTGGTTCGGATCGAAGCGCTTGACCGCCTTCATCAGGCCGATGTTGCCTTCCTGGATCAGGTCGCCGTGGGGCAGGCCGTAGCCCAGGTACTTGCGCGACACCGAAACCACCAGGCGCAGGTGCGACAGCACCAGCTTTCCCGCGGCTTCCAGGTCGTTCTGGTCCCTGAACTTCCTCGCGAACTCCTGTTCTTCCTCCGCCGTCAGCATCGGCAGCCGGTTGACCGCCGAGATGTACGCGTCCAGGTTGCCCAGCGACGGAACGACGGCCCAGGGGTTGGACAGCGCCAACGCCGTGGTACCCGAGGCTCCATTGGATGAGGACATACCGGAAACTCCTTTTGCTCGTGAAATATTAGCACTCTGTTAGACAGAGTGCTAAGGCCTTGGTTCCGTAGGCATGAGCGCCGACAGGAGGTCGGCGAGGGCTTCCAGGGAGAGCGTGTGCTGCCCCCGAAGGACGCCGCCTGCCGGCGGATGCCGAGCTTCAGGAACAACTGCTCGGGAGGAAGATGGGGCCGACCCAGTGGACTGCAAGTCCTCGAGGCAGGCCTGGCCTCGATCCGGTGCGGGAACTGGCCGACCCAGGCCGCCGGGAAGCTGGCACGGAGCTGTGGAGTAGGTGCTCACCCGTCGTGAACGTCCATGGCGTGTGGGCGTGATGGCGGCCCCGGCGGACAATCGGCGGATTCTGGAGGGTGTGCGCCATGGAAAACAGTCAAGGCCGCGACATTTTGGCCGTCACGACGACGGTCGGTTCCCGGGACGACGCACGCAGGCTCGCCCGCGCGATCCTGCAGGCGCGGCTGGCGGCCTGCGTGCAGGTGGAGGAGGGCCTGACGTCCTTCTACCGGTGGCAGGGCAAGGAGTGCGAGGAGGCGGAGGTGCGGGTGACCGTCAAGACCCTGCCGGGGTGCGAGCAGGCGCTGCAGGCGCTGTTTCGCGAGCAGCATCCGTACCAGCTGCCGCAGTTCGCGGCGGTGCGGATGCAGGCCGGCGGGGCGTATGGCGACTGGGTGCGGGGGGAGGTCACGCTGCCCGAGGATCCGCGGGACAGGCTCGGGTTGTGAGCGCGCTTCGCGCATCGCTGGGGTTCGCGCGCTTCGCGGCTCACCACCAGCCTACCGAGGCCGACGCCGCGCGCATCCCGTAGGCCGACGCCGCGCGCATCCCATAGGCTGGCGCCGTGCGCATCCCGTAGCTGGCGGTGAGCCGCGCAGCGCGCGAACCCCAGCGATGCGCGAAGCGCCCGCGCCCTTCTACGACAACAGCGCCAGTGCGAACTCCCGCGCGCTGAACGTCTCCAGGTCCTCCAGCTTTTCCCCCACGCCGATGAAGTACACCGGCACCGGCTTCTCCTGCGCGATCGCCGCCAGCACGCCGCCCTTGGCCGTGCCATCGAGCTTGGTCACGACCAGGCCGGTGAGCTGCAGCGCCGCGTCGAAGGCCTTGACCTGCTGCAGCGCGTTCTGGCCGGTGTTGCCGTCGATCACCAGCAGCACCTCGTGCGGCGCGGTGGGGTCGGCCTTGTTCACCACGCGGCGGATCTTCCTGAGTTCCTCCATCAGGTGAAGCTGCGTGGGCAGGCGCCCCGCGGTGTCCACGATCACGACGTTCTTGCCGCGCGCCTTGCCGGCCGACACCGCGTCGAAGCTCACGGCCGCGGGGTCGCCGCCTTCCTGGCTCACGATCTCCACCTTGTTGCGGTCGGCCCAGATCGCCAGCTGCTCCTTGGCGGCGGCGCGGAAGGTGTCGGCGGCCGCCAGCAGCACCGTCTCGCCTTCGTCGGCGAGGTGCTTGGTCAGCTTGCCGATCGAGGTCGTCTTGCCGGCGCCGTTGACGCCCGCGACCATGATCACGGTGGGCTGGTGCTCGCCGATGGTGAGCGGCTTTTCCAGCGGCCGCAGCAGCTGCGTGAGCGCATCGACCAGGATGTTCTTGGCCTGCACGGGCCGCGTGGCGCCGGTGGCGGCCACCTTGCGCCGCACCTCCGTGAGCAGGTATTCGGTGGCGGGCACGCCGGTGTCGGCCATCAGCAGGGCGGTTTCCAGTTCCTCGTACAGCGCCTCGTCGATCTGCGCGCCGGTGAAGACCTGCGAGAGGTTGGTTCCCGTCTTCTTCAGGCCTTCGGTGAGCCGCGCCATCCAGTTCTGGCGCTCGGGGGCCACCGGGGCCGCCACCGGGATCTCGATGGCCTGGACGAGGGCGCTGCCGATCAGGCCGCCGCTGCGCGGTGCGGCCGGCGCCGGCGTGGCCACCGGCGCCGGCGCGGCCAGGGGCGGTGCGGCCACGGGACGCGCAGCCCGGGGAGGCTCAACCGTGCGAGGCTCGGCCGCGGGGGCGGGCGCCCATGGCGGCGGCGCGACGACCGGCGCCGGTGTGGCGTCCGTCTTCGGGACAGGAGGGGCCGGCGCCGGCTCGGCCACCGGGACGGGTGCGGGCGCAGCGACGGGCGCCGGCGTGGCGGGCGGCTTTTTCCGGAAGAAGCTGAACATCAGGGAGGTTTCTAGAATCAGAGGATTCTATGAAACGACACCTGCGCTCCCTGCTCCTTCCGCTTGCGGCCGCGCTGCCGCTCGCGCTCCTCCCCGCGGCCCACGGCCAGATCGCCGGTCCGGCGCCGGCCCAGGAGAAGCCGCTGCAGTACCAGCTGCCCAATGGCATGACGGTCATCATCAAGCCGGACCGCCGCGCACCGACCGCCGTGCACATGGTCTACGTGCGCGTCGGCGCCATGGACGAAGTCGACGGCACCACCGGGGTCGCCCACGTGCTGGAACACATGATGTTCAAGGGCACGCCAACCACCGGCCCGGGCGAGTTCTCGCGCAAGGTCGCCGCGCTGGGCGGTCGCGAGAATGCCTTCACCACCAAGGACCAGACCGGCTACTTCCAGCAGATTCCCGCCAACCGGCTGGAAGACGTGGTCAAGCTCGAATCGGACCGCTTCGCCCACAACCAGTGGGCGGACGACGAGTTCAAGCGCGAGCTGGAGGTGGTGAAGGAGGAACGGCGCTCGCGCACCGAGGACAACCCGCGCGGGCTGCTGTACGAGCAGCTCAGCGCCGTGGCCTACCAGGCCTCGCCCTACCGCCGCCCGGTGGTGGGCTGGATGAGCGACCTCGACGCGATGACGCCGGCCGACGCCCGCGAGTTCTACCGCCGCTGGTACGTGCCGGCCAACGCCGCCGTGATCATCGCCGGCGACGTCGACCCGGCCAAGGTCCGCGCGCTGGTCGACAAGTACTACGGCAGCATCCCGGCCAAGGCCGTGCCGCCGCGCAAGCCGCGCGAGGAGCCGGTGCAGAAGGGCATCCGCCGGCTCGAATTCAAGGCGCCGGCGGAGCAGTCGTACGTGGCGCTCGCCTTCAAGGTGCCGCAGCTCAAGTCCTTCGACAAGACGCCCGAGAACGACGACGCGCTGGCGCTCACCGTGCTGTCCGGCGTGCTCGATGGCTACGAGGGCGCGCGCCTGGACCGTGCCCTCACGCAGGGCCCCGACCGCGTGGCCGACAGCGTCGATGCCGGCAACGGCCTGTGGGGCCGTGGCCCGCAGATGTTCACGCTGGCCGGCGTGCCGGCGGCGGGCAAGACGCCCGAGCAGGTGGAAGCCGCGCTGCGCGCCGAAGTGGCGCGCGTGGCCCGCGAAGGCGTGAGCCCCGCGGAACTGCAGCGCGTGAAGACGCGCTGGATCGCCGGCGAGATCTACAAGCTCGATTCCGTGATGAACCAGGCCCGCGAACTGGGCAGCGCCTGGGTGATGGGACTGCCGATCGACGCCGACGAACGCCTGATGGCGCGGCTGCGCGAGGTGACGCCGGAGCAGGTCCAGTCCGTGGCGGCGCGCTACTTCGGCGACGAGCAGCTCACGGTGGGTGTCCTGCGGCCCTTGCCGGTGGACCCGAACCGCAAGCCCCGCACCCCCAGCGTCCCCCTGCGCCACTGAAAGGTTCCCATGCGTCTGACGACTTTCCTGGCGCGCGGCGCGCTGGCCGGCTTCGTGGCCTGCGCCTTCGCCGCTCCCGCCTTTGCCGCCCTCCCGATCCAGAAGTGGCAGCAGCCCAGCGGGGCGCAGGTCTGGCTGATCGAGAGCCCCGGCCTGCCGATGGTCGACGTGGAGATCGACTTCGATGCCGGTGACCGGCGCGATCCCGCCGACAAGGCCGGCCTCGCCGGCGTGACCGCGGACATGACCTCCAAGGGCATCGCGGCACGCAACGGCGAGCCCGCGCTGGACGAGAACCAGCTGGGCGAAGCCTGGGCCGACCTCGGCGCCTCCTTCGGCGGCGGCGCGAGCCTCGACCGCATGAGCTATTCGCTGCGCTCGCTGACCTACCCGGATCTCCTGGACAAGGCCGTGAAGCTGGCCGCGCGCGAACTGGGCGAACCGTCCTTCCCCGACGCGATCTGGCAGCGCGAGCGCCAGCGCATGGTCGCCTCCATCCGCGAGTCGAACACGAAGCCCGGCACGGTCGCCGCCCGCGCCTTCGGCGCCGCGGTCTATGGGGCCCATCCCTACGGCTACGACACCACCGAGGAATCGCTGAACCGGATCACGGTGCAGGACATGCGCAATTTCTACAGCGCCATCCTGCCCTGCCGTGCCAAGGTGAGCGTCGTCGGCGCCGTCACGCGGGCGCAGGCCGACCAGATCGCCGCGACGCTGTTGTCGCGGCTGCCGGCCGGCCGCTGCGAGCCGCTGCCGCCGGTGGCGGAAGTGCCGGCCCTCACCGCCGCGGCGGAACGCAACATCCCGTTCTCCTCGGCGCAGGCCCATGTGCTGATCGGGCAACCGGGCTACAAGCGCTCCGACCCGGACTTCTTCCCGCTGCTCCTGGGCAACTACATCCTGGGCGGCGGCGGCTTCGTGTCGCGCCTGTCGGAGGAAGTGCGGCAAAAGCGCGGCCTGAGCTACAGCGTCTACAGCTACTTCGCCCCGGGCCTGCATGCCGGCGCCTTCACGCTGGGCCTGCAGACGCGGCCCGACCAGGCGGCGCAGGCGGTGCAGGTCTCGCGCGACGTGCTGCGGCGCTTCGTCGCCGAAGGCCCGACCGAAGCCGAACTGAAGGCCGCCAAGGACTTCATGATCGGCGGCTTCGCGCTGCGCATCGACAGCAACCGCAAGCTGGTCGAGAACCTGGCCAACATCGCCTGGTACGACCTGCCGCTCGATTACCTGGACACCTGGACCAAACAGGTCGAGAAGGTCACCGCCGCCGACATCAAGGCCGCCTTCGCCCGCAAGGTGCAGCCGGATCGCATGGTGACCGTCGTCGTGGGTGCCGACGTGGCGTCCGCCCGACAGTGAAGTACGGGAAGTGCCTGCTCCCCTGTCAATGTTGACAGGGGCCGGCGTGCAACCCTTCGCAAGACCCTCAACAATTCGATGGCGCTGTCACGCATTTCTTGCGAGCACGCGAGAGAGTTTCACAGGGAGAGACTCGGGCACGGCCATGAGGCCGTGCCCGTTTTTTTTTTCACCGTCGTCCCCGCGCAGGCGGGGCCCGGGACACGCGCGCGGCGCGTGACCTCGAAAGCCCTGGATTCCCGCCTGAGCGGGAATGACGTCATCTGCCTTCGCCCGCCAACATGCCTGCTCCCGCCCGCCGCCCCCTTCCCCATCAGGTCCGCATCATCGGCGGCAACTGGAAGCGCACGAAACTGGAGGTTCCGGACCGCCCGGGCCTGCGGCCGACGCCGGACCGCGTGCGCGAGACGCTCTTCAACTGGCTGGGGCAGGACCTGGCCGGCTGGCGTTGCGTCGACGCGTTCGCGGGCACGGGCGCACTGGGCCTGGAGGCCGCCTCGCGCGGTGCCGCGGACGTCCTGCTGGTCGAATCCGACGGCGGGCTCGTCGATGCGCTGCGCTCCGTGGTCCAGCGGCTGCACGCCAGCCAGGTGCGGGTGCAGCGGGGCAACGCACTGACGGTGCTCGCGGGCTTGCCTGCCGGCGGGACGGACCTGGTGTTCCTCGACCCGCCCTTCGATGCCGACCTGTTCGACAAGGCGCTGGCGGCGGCCGTGCCCGCGCTGGCGCCGCAGGGCTTCATCTACCTGGAAGCGCCCACGCCCTGGAGCGGGGAGGCGCTGGCGCGGCACGGCCTGGAGCTGCTGCGGCACCTGAAAGCCGGCGCCGTGCACGGGCACCTGCTGCGGCGCACTGCATAATCCGGCGCACATTCGCGTGCCGGCGCGCCGCCGGCGTCCAGGAGATCCCCCATGGCCACCGACGTCCTTGCCGTCTACCCCGGCACCTTCGACCCCATGACGCTGGGCCACGAGGACGTGGTGCACCGCGCCTGCCAGTTGTTCGGGCGCCTGATCGTGGCCGTCGCGGCGGGGCATCACAAGAAGTCGCTCTTCACCATGCAGGAGCGCATCGACATGGCGCGCGAGGCGCTGAGGGACTACCCGCAGGTGACGGTGGAGGGCTTCAGCGGCCTGGTGCGCGACTTCGTGGTGGCGCGCGGCGGCAAGGCGATGGTGCGCGGGGTGCGCGCGGTGACGGACTTCGACTACGAGTTCCAGCTCGCGGGCATGAACCGCCACCTGATGCCGGACGTGGAAACCGTCTTCCTCACGCCCAGCGACAAGTTCCAGTTCATCTCCAGCACCTTCGTGCGCGAAATCGCCGTCCTCGGCGGCGAAGTCCACCAGTTCGTCTCGCCGTCGGTGCAGCAGCGCCTCGTGGAAAAGGTGCGGAACCTGGAACGCGAGTAGGAAGCGGACTTCCGGACGCAGAGGACGCGAAGGGTACGCAGAGAACGCAAAAGAGACAAAGAAAACTTTAAAGGTTTTCTTTTGCGTCCTCTGCGTACCCTTAGCGTCCTCTGCGTCCGGTATTTTGTTTTCCCCCCAGCCGAAATCCCACCCATGCGTGGGTTAGTGCGCATCCCGCATTGCGCAATGGCGCGCATAATTTCGCCATGCGAATGATGGCGGGTGCGACGGAACTGGTGCTGGTGCGGCATGGCGAGACGGACATGAACCGCGAGCTGCGCTTCCAGGGCCAGGTGAACGTGGGGCTCAATGCCATCGGCCTCGCGCAGGCGCGGCGGCTCGCCACGCGGCTCGCGGGCGAGAAGGCCGACGCCGTCTACGTCAGCGACCTGCTGCGCGCCGTGCAGACGGCGGAGCCGATCGCCGAAGAACTCGCCTTGCGGCCGGTGGCCGACAGCGGACTGCGCGAACAGGCCTTCGGCCGCGTCGACGGCATGCGCGTGGACGACATCCAGCGCGAACACCCCGGTGCCTGGCAGGCCTGGCTGCGCTTCGAGCAGGACTTCGCGATGCCCGAAGGCGAATCCACCCGCGCTTTCCATGCGCGCGTGATGCAGGCCGTGCAGCGCGTCGTCGCCGCCCACCCGCTCCAGACCGTGGTGGTGGTCACGCACGGCGGCGTGCTGGACATGATCTACCGCACCGCGCGCTCGCTGGGCCTGGACGGCCCGCGCCAGAGCGAGATCCCGAACGCCGGCCTCAACCGCATCCGCGTGCACGAAGACGCATACGAGATCGTGAGCTGGGCCGACACCCGGCACCTGGCCGACCTGCCGCCGCAGCCGGTGTACGACCAGCGCAAGCTGGTGGACAGCGAAGCCAGCCGCACCGCCGCCTGAGTCGCCCTGCGCCGCTTCGCTGCGGCCTCTCTAGTCGACGTGGTGGATCGCGCCCGAAGGCGGCTGCGGCCACGGCCGCTGCGGCTCGCGGATCAACTCGAACGCCCGCGCGACCTGCAGCACGCCGAGGTCGTCGAAGCGCTTGCCGACGATCTGCAGGCCCACGGGCAGGCCGTCGTCGGTGAAGCCGCAGTTGATCGAGGCCGCGGGCTGCTCCGACATGTTGAAGGGCACGGTGAAGCCGATGTGCTCTAGCGGCCGCAGCGGGTCGTTGGTCGGCGACGGCAGGTCGGCCCCGAACGCGGGCACCGGCGACACGGGCGAGATCACGTAGTCGAAGGGCCGGCAGGCATTGACGGCCGCGACGCGCGTGAGGTGGAACTGGTGCACCGCGCGGAACACGGCCTCGCCCGAGAGCCCCGCCGCGCTGTCGGCCCACTGCTGGATGTAGGGCAGCACGCGCGCCTTCACGTCCGCGGGCAGGCCGCGCATGTCCACGTGCGAGCGCATGCGCCAGAAGTGGTCCATGCCATCCAGCATGCCTTGCGTCATGAAGGGCTTCATCGGCGCGACCACCGCGCCGGCACGCTCGAACAGCAGCGCGGCCTTCTGCACCGCGGCGCGGATGCCCGGGTCGAGCGCGAGGCCGCAGCCGGCTTCCATCATCAGCCCGATGCGCAGCCCGCGCAGGCGGCCCACCCCCGCGTCGAAGGAGGCCCACGCGATGTCCTGCGGCGGCAGGCTCATGCAGTCGCGGTCGTCGGCGCCGGCGAGCACCTGCATGAAGAGCGCGGCGTCCTCCACCGTGCGCGTCATGGGTCCGGCGGCGCGGCCCGTGTACGGCGGATCGATCGGCACGCGGCCGAGGCTGGGCTTCAAGGTGAAGATGCCGCACCAGCCCGCCGGCAGGCGCAGCGAGCCGCCGATGTCGGTGCCGATGTGCAGCGGGCCGTAGCCGGCCGCGGCCGCCGCACCCGCGCCGGCGCTGGAGCCGCCAGGGGTCTTCATGAGGTCCCACGGATTGCGCGCGACCTTGTGGAAACTGGAGAGTCCCGAGGACAGCATGCCGTAGTCCGGCATCGTGGTCTTCGCGAGCACCACGCCTCCGTGCTCGCGCACGCGCGCCGCGGGCGGCGCATCGGCCGCGGCGGGGATCAGCTCGCTGGCCGCGGTGCCCAGCGGCGTCGGGTCGCCGCGGGTGGCGATGTTGTCCTTGATCGTGACCGGCACGCCGTCGATCAGCCCCAGGGGCTCGCCCTTCAGCCAGCGCGCCTCGCTGGCGCGCGCCTGTTCCAGCACGTGGTCCGGCCGCAGCAGGTACAGGGCGTGGATGGACTGTTCCCAGCGTTCCACGTGTCCCAGCACGCTGCGCGCCACTTCCACCGGCGACACCTCGCGCCGGCGATACAGCTCCACCAGCCGCGGCGCCGGGAGCTCGTGCAGGGCCTCGGTCATGGGTGCCCCCACGCTCCCCCACCGCGTGTGGGTCGCTGCCCCCCGAGGGGGCGGTCGCGTCCTGGGGCGGCTCGGCGATGCTCCATGCTTCAGGCCCAGGAGATGGAGGACAGGTCGTTCACGAAGATGGGCATGTTGTTCCACAGGCCCTTCACATTCCTGTTGGCGACGGTCACCCACTGCGGCTGGTACAGGAAGGCGTGCACCGAGTCCTCGGCGAGGATGCGCTGCAGGTCGGCCTGCAGCTTCAGGCGGTCCTTCGCGTTGGCCGTGGTCTTGTACTTGCCGTAGACCTCGTCGAACTTCGCGGAGTGGTAGTTCCAGTAGTAGTCCGGCTTGGCGAAGTTGCCCAGGTCGAAGGGCTCGACGTGGGAGATGATCGTCATGTCGTAGTTCTTGTTGCCGTAGACGTTGGACAGCCACTGCGCCCACTCCACGTTCTGCAGCTTCGCCTGGATGCCCACCTTGGCCAGTTGCGAGGCGATCACCTCGCCGCCCTGGCGCGCGTAGGGCGGCGGCGGCAGCGTGATCGTGAGTTCCAGCGGCGTGGCCACGCCCGCTTCCTTCAGCAGCGCCCTGGCCTTCTCCGGGTTGTAGGGGTTCACGCCCGTGAGGTCGACGTAACCCGGCGCGCTGGGCGGGTAGTGGCTGCCGATCGGCGCCCCGTAGCCGTCGCCCGCGCCCTGGATCACCGCCTTGCGGTCGATCGCCATCGCGATGGCACGGCGCACCCGCACGTCGTCGAAGGGCTTCTTCTTGTTGTTGATCGCCAGGATGGTCTTGGCGCGCGAGCCGGAGACGAGCACCTGGAAGCGCGGGTTGCCCTTGAACTGCTCCACGCTGCGCGGCGTGACGCGCGGGAAGGCGTCCACGTCGCCGGCCAGCAGCGCCGCCACCTGCGCGGCCGGGTCCGCGATGATGCGGAAGGTGGCGCGATTGAGCTTGATCGCCGCGGCGTTGCGGTAGCCGGGCCACTTCTTCAGCGTGATCGAGGAGCCCTTGACCCAGTTCTCCAGCATGAAGGGGCCGGTGCCCACCGGCTTCGTCATGTTGGTGTCCGCGCTCTTGGGCTCCACGATCACGGCGGTGGCCTGCCCGAGCAGGAAGGGGAAGTCGGGGTCGATCTCCTTGGTGAGGACCACGACCGTGTGCTCGTCCACGGCGCTGGTGCTGAGGTTCGCGAAGGTGCGCTTGTCCTTGTTGGTGCTCTTGTCGGAGCCGGCGCGGTCGAACGAGAACTTCACCGCCTGCGCGTTGAAGGGCTCCCCGTTCTGGAATTTCACGCCGCGGCGCAGCTTGAACGTGTAGGTGGTGAGGTCGGGCGAGACTTCCCAGGTTTCGGCCAGCAGCGGGGTGACGGAGCCGTCCGGGTTGACCTTGGTGAGCGTCTCGTAGATGTTGTACAGCGTGACCTCGCCGATCGACGAGGCGGCGCCGCCGGTGGGGTCGAGGCCGGGGCTGGGCTCGAGGGCCATGGCCATCACGATCGAATCCTTGCGGCCCTGGGCCAGCACGCCCGGGGGCAGGGTGGCCAGGGCGGCCAGCGAGGCACTGTGCGCGAGGACGCTGCGGCGTTTCAGCATGTCTTGGGAACTCCAGGGGCTAGGGGCAAGGGATGGAATGCGGGGATCATCCCCGACTTTGGAAAGGCGTGGCAAGGGGGCCGGGCCGGGGTGGCTCGGGTTCGGGCACCGCTTCCACCAGCGTGCGCGTGTATTCGTGCCGCGGCTGCGCGAACAGGCGCTCCGGCGGTCCCTGTTCGACGATCCGGCCCTGCCACAGCACCGCCACGTCGTCGCACAGGTGCTGCACCACCGCCAGGTCGTGGCTGATCAGCATGTAGGTGATGCCGAATTCGGCCTGCAGGTCCTGCATCAGGTTGAGCACCTGGGCCTGCACCGACACGTCGAGCGCGCTGACCGGCTCGTCGGCGACGATCAGGCGCGGCCGCGTGACGAGCGCGCGGGCGATCGCGATGCGCTGGCGCTGCCCGCCGGAGAACTCGTGCGGGTACTTGCGCAGGTCGTTGGCGCGCAGGCCCACCGCCTCGACCGCTTCCCTGGCGCGCCGGTGCTGCTCGTCGCGGGGGGCGCCCTGCGCGGCCAGCGGCTCGCTCACGATGCGCTCCACGGTCTGGCGCGGATCGAGCGAGCCGTAGGGGTCCTGGAACACCATCTGGAAGTCGCGCCGGGCGACGCGCAGCTCCTCGCGGGGCAGCGCATGCAGGTCCCGCCCGAGCAGGCGCACGCGGCCGGAGGTCGGCGCATCCAGGGCCATGACCAGGCGCGCCAGCGTGGACTTGCCCGAGCCCGACTCGCCCACCACGCCGAGGCTGCGCCCGGCCTGGATCGCGAAGCTCACGCCCCGCAGCGCATGCACCTTCCCCGGCGCCTGGAACAGCCGCTCGCGCGGCAGCCCGTAATCCTTGACGAGGTCCTCGACCTCCAGCAGCGGCGCGTTCATGGCTGTTCCTCCCTCCCCCTCCGGGGGAGGGCCGGGGTGGGGGCGCTCCCCGCACGCCGCTCGCTTCCCACCACCTCCAGCCGGATGCACCGCGCCCTGTGCCCCTCCTCCACCTCCACCGCCGCCGGCAGCCCTGCATCGCATTCGGGAATCGTCCACCCGCACCTGCCCGCGAACGGACACCCCCGCGGCAGGTCCACCAGGTCCGGCACCGTCCCCGGAATCGTCGCCAGCCGCTGCCCCTTCATGGCCCGCAGCCCCGGCCGCGCCGCGAACAGCCCCAGCGTGTACGGATGCCTGCGGTGCGCGAACACCGACGTCGTCGGCCCGCTCTCGACCACGCTGCCGCCGTACATCACGAGCATGCGCTGCACGTTGTGCGCGATCACGCCGAGGTTGTGCGAGATCAGGATCAGCGCCATGTGGCGCTCGGCGACCAGCTCGCGGATCAGGTCCAGGATCTGGCGCTGGATCGTCACGTCCAGTGCCGTCGTCGGCTCGTCGGCGATCAGCAGGTCGGGCCCGCAGGCGAGCGCCATCGCGATCGTGATGCGCTGGCGCTGCCCGCCCGAGAACTGGTGCGGATACGCATCGATGCGCCGTGCCGCATCGGGAATGCCGACGCGGTCGAGCAGGGCGATCGCCTCCTTGCGCGCGGCGGAGGCCGACACGCCGCGGTGCAGCCGCAGCGGCTCGGCGACCTGGTGGCCCACCGTGTGCACGGGATTCAGCGCCGTCATCGGCTCCTGGAAGATCATGCCGATGCGGTCGCCGCGCAGCGCGCACATCGCGCGTTCCGGCTGGCCCACGAGTTCCCGGCCTTCGAACACGATGCTGCCCGTCACGCGCGCGTGCTCCGGCAGCAGGCCCAGGATCGCCAGCACGGTGAGCGACTTGCCGCTGCCCGACTCGCCGACGATGCCCAGCGTCTCGCCGGGTTCGAGCGCGAAGCTCACGTCGCGCACCGCAAATGCCGGGCCGCGGTGGGTGTGCAGTTCGACCGAGAGGTCTTTGACTTCGAGCAGGGGCATCTAGCGTCGCCGCGCGAGTCGCGGGTCATAGAGATCGCGCAGGCCGTCCCCCAGCAGGTTCAGCCCCAGCACCGCGATGGCGATCGCCACGCCCGGGTACACGCCGAGCAGCGGCGCCTGGAACAGCAGCGTCTGCGCCTCGCTCAGCATGCGGCCCCAAGAGGGCTGCGGCGGTTGCGTGCCCAGGCCCAGGTACGACAGTGCCGCCTCCGCCAGGATCGCGATCGCGAAGCGGATGGTCGCCTGCACGATCAGCACCGACAGGATGTTGGGCAGCACGTGCTCCATCGTGATCGCGAAGCGCCCCTTGCCGCAGGCGCGGGCGGCCAGCACGAACTCGCGGCCCCACACCGCGTTGGCGGAGGCGCGGGTGATGCGCGCGAAGGTCGGGATGTTGTAGATGCCGATCGCGATGATCGCGTTGACCATGCCGGGGCCGAACACCGCCGTCAGCATGATCGCCGACAGGATCGCGGGGAAGGCGAAGCCGAAATCCGAGAGGCGCATGATCGCCTCCTCGACCCAGCCGCGCCTGGCCGATGCGAGCAGCCCCAGCGCCGTGCCGATCACCAGCCCGATGCCCACCGCGACGATGCCCACCACGATCGAGGCGCGGGCGCCCACCAGCAGCAGCGAGGCGACGTCGCGGCCGAAGGCATCGGTGCCGAGCCAGTAGCGCGCGTCCGGCGCCTTGAGCTTGAGCGCCATGTCGATCTCGTAGGGGTCGTGCGGCGTCCAGACGAAAGACAGCGCCGCGGCGAGCACCACCAGCAGGGTGAGGACGAGGCCGATCACGAAGCTCGGATGGCGCAGGGCCCGGTGCCAGAAGCCGGGGCCGGCCATCGGCGCCAATGGCGCGGCCTCGAGGATCGCGCTCATATGTCGGCCGCCTTCACGCGCGGGTCGATCAAGGCGTAGAGGAGGTCCACCGCGAAGTTCACCAGCACCACCATCGCCGCCAGCAGCATCACGCAGTTGCGCACCACGATCAGGTCGCGGTTGGCGATCGACTGGAAGATCAGGCGGCCCAGCCCCGGCAGGTAGAACACGCTCTCCACCACGATCGTGCCGGCCAGCAGCTCGGAGAACTGCAGTCCCATGACGGTGATGACCGGGATCAGCGCATTGCGCAGCACGTGGCCCCACAGGGCGCCGCGCTGCGACACCCCCTTGGCGCGCGCGGTGCGCACGAAATCCTCGCGCAGGACCTCCAGCACCGAGGAGCGCGTGATGCGCGCGAGGATCGCCGACTGCACCACCGCGAGCGACAGCGCCGGCAGCATCAGCGCGCGCAGCCCCGGCAGGATGCCTTCTTCCCAGCCCGGGAAGCCGCCGGCGGAAAACCACTTCAGGTGCACCGAGAACAGCAGGATCAGCAGGATCGCGAACCAGAAATTGGGGATCGCGATGCCGACCTGCGTGAGGCCCATGATGCCCACGTCGCCCAGCTTGTTGTGGCGCGAGGCCGCATAGATGCCCGCCGCCAGCGCGAGCGCCGTGGTCAGCGTCATCGCGATCAGCGCCAGGGGCACGGTGAGGGCGAGCCGTTCGCGCACCAGCTCGCCCACCGGCGTGCTGTAGGCGTAGCTCAGCCCGAGGTCGCCGTGCAGCATGCCGGCGATCCAGTGCCCGTAGCGTTCAATGGCGGGGCGGTCCAGCCCCAGCTTCTGCGCCAGGGCCGCGACGGCTTCGGGGGACGCATCGGGGCCCATCAGGACCTGGGCGGCGTTCCCGGGCAGGACCTCCAGCACCAGGAACACCACCACCGAGGTGCCTGCCAGCGTCGCAAGGAGGGTGATCAGCCGCTTGGCCAGGAAGAGACTCATGCCGCGGGCGATAATGCCAGAAGTAGTCTTCCCGCCCCCGGAGTCAAGAGCGTCATGGCATTGTTGATTACCGACGAGTGCATCAACTGCGATGTCTGCGAGCCGGAGTGCCCCAACCAGGCCATCTTCCTCGGTCCCGAGATCTACCAGATCGATCCGGACCGCTGCACCGAATGCGTCGGCCACTTCGACGAGCCCCAGTGCGTGCAGGTCTGCCCCGTGGCGTGCATCCCGGTCGACCCGAAGCGGATGGAAAGCCGCGAGACGCTGTGGCAGAAGTATCACCGGCTGGTGGGGGAAGCGACGAAGGAAGTCGCCACCGCTCCCGCGGATGTTCCTCCCTCTCCCCCTGGGAGAGGGCAGGGGTGAGGGGACGCGGCGCTCGCTGAGGCGCGGCGCCGGGGAGCGCCCCCACCCCAACCCTCCCCCGGAGGGGGAGGGAGCAAGGGTAGTCAGTCGGCCTTCTTCTTTTTATTCGCCTTCGCCTTCTTCTCCTTCGGATGCCCCGGAGAAACGGCGGTGAACTGCTCCAGCTTGCCGACCTTCGGCTTCGTGCCGTCCTTCTCCTTGCCCGAACCCGGCAAGGGCGGGGCCTCCACCGGCCCGATCACGATCGCCTTGGGCGCGTTGCGCTCCTGCGCCAGGCGTGATTTCTCCATCTCCGCGGCCAGCTTGGCGTCCGTGTTGGCCACGGGCATGGCCATGGCGCGCCCCGTCACCGGCTCGGAGACCGAGACGGGCGTGCCGCCGGCGCAGGGCTGCTGGCTGTAGCTGTTGCCGCAGCGCCAGACCGTCTGGGCGCCAGCCGAGCCGGCGCCCAGGGCCAGGACGAGTACCAGGGTCTTCAGGGTCACGGTGCCTCCTTCTCGAGGTGGATGGGGTTCTTCAGGTCCCTTCGGGCCGCGGGGGCTTGGGCCGCGGCGCCTTGTGCGTGTGCACGATCAAGGTGGCCTTCTCCATCTCGCCGGCCATGAGCGCCGGAAAGGCCTTGAGCGTGCGCTCTATGCATTCCTCGATGGCCGTGCGCTGCTCCGGCGCCGGCTTCTTCAGCACCCAGTTGGTCACCTCGGACTTCACGCCGGGGTGGCCGATGCCGATGCGCAGGCGCCAGTAGTCGGGCCCGATCTGCGCGTGGATGTCGCGCAGGCCGTTGTGGCCCGCATGGCTGCCGCCGAACTTCAGCTTGGCCTGGCCGGGCACGACGTCGAGTTCGTCGTGCACGACGAGGATCTCCTCGGGCTCGATCTTGTAGAAGCGCGCCAGCGCCCCGACCGAGCGCCCCGACAGGTTCATGAAGGTCTGCGGCTCCAGCAACCAGAGCGTGTGCCCATGCACGTTGGCGCGCGCCACCCGCGCCTGGTAGCCGCGATCGTGCACGAGGTTCACCTTCAGCTCGCGAGCGAGTTCGTCCACCCACCAGAAGCCGGCGTTGTGGCGGGTGGCCTCGTACTCGGGCCCGGGGTTTCCCAGGCCGACAAACAGCTTGATCATGGATGCGAGGAAGGTAGTGGGAAGCGCGGGGGCGCTGAAGGGAATATTGTCGCCAACGCAGCAAGAAAAAAGCCCGCGACTGCGGGCTTTCTCTGGGCCCCCGCCTGCGCGGGGGTGACGAAGTGATTACTTCTTCGCCGGGGCCTTGGCGGCCGGCTTGGCGTCCTTGCCGCCCTTGGCCGGAGCGGCCTTGGCAGCGGGAGCGGCGGCGGCGGCCACCGGGGCGGCGCCTTCCGCACCGGCGGCGGCGGCATCGGCAGCGGACTCTTCCGCCGCCGGCGTCACCACCGACACCAGCACCGGGTTCGGCTTGCCGTGCGTCACGGCCTTCACGCCCTTGGGCAGCGCCACGTCGTTCAGGTGCAGCACGGTGCCCTTCTTCAGGCCGGACAGGTCGATCTCGATGAATTCCGGCAGGTCGGCCGGCAGGCAGGAGATGTCCAGTTCGTTGACGACCGGGTTGACCAGGCAGTGGTCCAGCTTGACCGCATCCGACTCTTCGGAGTTCTTGTAGTGCACCGGCACCTTCATGTGCAGGCGGGTGTTGGCGTCCACGCGCTGGAAGTCGATGTGCTGCACCTGCTGCTTGAACGGGTGGTACTGCACGTCGCGCAGCAGCACCTTGGCGCTGGCGCCGCCGAGTTCCATGTCCAGGATCGACGAGTGGAACGCTTCCTTCTTCAGGGCGTGCCACAGGGCGTTGTGGTCCAGTTCGATGAGCTGGGGCTGGCCCTCGCCACCGTAGACGATGCCGGGCGTCTTGCCCACGTTGCGGAGACGGCGGCTCGCACCCGTACCCTGCTTGGCGCGCTCGAAAGCGACGAATTTCATGACGATCTCCAATTCGGCAAGCACCGCGACCAGTGCGCTGCCGGTTCAAAAAAGCCCCCCGTGAAGGAGGCGGCATGGCTCAGAACAGGTCGACCTGCTCCGAGAAAAGGCTCATGACCGATTCGCCCTTGGCGATGCGCTGGATCGTTTCGGCGATCAGCGAGGCGACGGAAACCTGGCGCACCTTCGCGCAGGCGCGCGCGGTGTCGGACAGGGGAATCGTGTTGGTCACCACGACCTCGTCGAGCGCGGTGCCCTTCGTGATGCGGTCGATGGCGGGCCCCGAGAAGATCGGGTGCGTGCAGTACGCGTACACGTGCTTGGCGCCGCGCTCCTTGAGCACCTCGGCGGCCTTCACCAGCGTGCCGGCGGTGTCGATCATGTCGTCCATGATCACGCAGTTGCGGCCCTCGATCTCGCCGATGACGTGCATCACTTCCGAGACGTTGGCCTTCGGGCGGCGCTTGTCGATGATGGCGAGGTCGGTGTTCAGCTGCTTGGCCAGCGCGCGGGCGCGCACCACGCCGCCGACGTCCGGCGAGACGACGATCAGGTCCTCGTAGTTCTTGGTGCGCAGGTCGCGCAGCAGCACCGGCGAGGCATAGATGTTGTCGACCGGGATGTCGAAGAAGCCCTGGATCTGGTCGGCGTGCAGGTCCATGGTGAGCACGCGGGCGACGCCCACGGTCTGCAGCAGGTTGGCAACCACCTTGGCCGAGATCGGCACGCGGGTGGAGCGCGGCCGGCGGTCCTGGCGGGCATAGCCGTAGTAGGGGATCACGGCGCTGATGCGCTCGGCCGAGGCGCGCTTGAGCGCGTCGACCATGATCAGCAGTTCCATCAGCGTGTCGTTGGTCGGCGCGCAGGTGGACTGCACCACGAAGACGTCGCGTGCGCGCACGTTCGTGTTGATCTCCACCGTGACTTCGCCGTCCGAGAACCGGCCCACCGTCGCGGCCCCCAGCGAGATGCCCAGGTGGCGCGCGATCTCCTCGGCCAATGCCGGATTGGCATTGCCGGTGAAGACCATGAAGTCGGGGGTGGGTGGAGCAGCCTGCTGCATGAGGATCGGACGCCTTTGTCAGTCGAAGGCCGGGCCCGTGGGCCCGTCCTGCGACGTCTTAACGACTGGTTTGGCAGGGGAGGAAGGACTCGAACCCTCGCATGCTGGAATCAAAATCCAGTGCCTTAACCAACTTGGCGACTCCCCTACACGGGTCGGCAGCCGCAATCAGCTGTCAACCGAATCGTCGCTGGACGCCCATCCCACCAGGGGATGAACCTCCATATTGCCGCATTCCCGCACCACCCAGCCCTCCTGGGCCCAGCGTGCCGGCACCTGCGCCGGAACATTTTCCGGCGGCAGCAGCGCGAAGACCGCACTGCCCGAGCCCGTCATGCGGGCCCGCAGGCCCTGCCTGGCGAGGAACTCCAGCGCCTCTCCCACCTGTGGGTTGAGTTGCCGTGCCACCGGCTCCAGGCTGTTGTGCCCGAAACCCCAGGGATCTGCAGCAAAGCCTGCGATTGTAGCAGCAGTGCTGTCCCGTTGCAGCGCGGGGTGACGGAAGATGTCGGCTGTCGACAACCCGCGGGGCGGCTTGACCACGATGAAGCGGGCGGCCGGCAGGGAAATCGGGCGGATCCGCTCGCCGATGCCTTCCACCCAGGCGTTGCGCCCGCGCAGGAAGAACGGGACGTCGGCGCCGAGCTTCAGGCCGATCGCCTCCAGCGCGGGCCCCGGCAGGCCCAGGCCCCACAGGCGGTTGAGCGCCAGCAGGCAGCTGGCCGCGTCAGAGGAGCCACCTCCCATGCCGGCTTCGGCAGGCACGCGCTTCATCACCTGGATGTGGGCGCCGGCGGTGCAGCCGGTGGCCTGCTGGAGGGCACGGGCGGCGCGCAGCGTCAGGTCTTCGTCAGGCAGTGCCGGACCGAGGTCTTCGCGGCTGAGGCCGCCCGCGGGGCGCAGCTCGAAATGCAGGCTGTCGTGCCAGTCCAGCAGCATGAAGGCCGACTGCAGCAGGTGGTAGCCGTCGTCGCGCCGTCCCGTGATGTGCAGGAAGAGGTTGAGCTTCGCCGGCGCGGCGACGTCGTACAGGGCGCGCATGCGCTCAATGGTCGAAGGCGACGCGCAGGTCGGCGATGGGAGGCGGATCGACGCGGCGCGCGCGCAGCCGGCCGTCCGCGACCTGGCTCACGTCGGCCTGCCAGCCCGCCACGGGCGTGGCCTTGCCGGCGAGCCAGTCGAACAGCGCCGCGATCGGGATCGGCGCGCCGGTGGCCTCCTGGGCCAGGGCTTCCAGCGAATCGAACTGGCGCGTGTTGCCGCCGGAGCGCAGCGTGGCGCTGCCGGGCGCCCAGGCCAGCACGGCGATGGTGCCGCCCAGGGGATTGAAGAGGCTCAGCTCGCCGTTCTCCGGCGCGCCCTTGAGCTCGAAGCCGGCCGAAAACGACTGGCCCGCCTGGCCTTCGACGCTCAGCGCGAGGCGCCCGGTCCACAACTGCGTGCCGGGCGGCACGACCGGGCGTGGCGGCGTGGCGCACGCGGCCAGCAACAGGGCGCACAGCGCGGCCAGCAGCCACGCGCCAAGGAACCGTGCCCTCACAGCCGGACCCGCAGCCGCTTGATCGTCTCCAGCAGCGTCTCGTTCTCGTTGTTCAGCAGCATGCCCTCGCGCCAGACCTTCTCGGCCTGGGCGCGCTCGCCGAGCGTCCACAGCACTTCACCGAGGTGGGCCGCGATCTCCGGGTCCGGCCGCTCCTTGTAGGCGCCTTGCAGGATGCGCAGCGCCTCCGCGCGGTTGCCCAGGCGGAACTCGACCCAGCCGAGGCTGTCGGTGATGAACGGGTCGCCGGGGGCGTATTCCAGGGCTTTCTGGATCAGCTGCTTGGCCTCGGGCAGGCGCACGTTGCGTTCGGCGAAAGAGAAGCCCAGGGCGTTGTACGCATGGTGGTAGTCGGGCTTGACCACCATCACCTGGCGCAGCAGCCGCTCCATGTCGGCGAACTCGTTGAGCTTCTCCGCCATCATGGCCTGGTCGTACAGGAGGTCCGCGTCCTTGGGGTTCTTCTCCACCGCCTGGGCCAGCAGCTCGTAGGCCGGCTTGTATTGCTTGTTGTCCCGCAGCAGCGCCACCTCCGCCGACATCTTCAGGCGGGCATCCGCCGGCGTGCGCTCGGGCAGCGACTGGATCAGCTTGCGGGCCTCGGCCATCTTGCCCTGGCGTGCCAGGATGGAAGCGCGCCGGTTCTGCGCCGCGATCAGGTCCTGCGAGTTCTCGATGCGGTCCAGCCAGGCCCCGGCGGCCGTGAAATCCTTGCGCTTTTCCGCCACCTGCGCCATCGACAGGTAGGCCTGCGCAAGGCCGCGGCTGCGCTCCTCGCCGGCGGGTTGCGACTGCGCCAGCTGGATGTACTTCTGCAGCGAAGTCTCGGCCTGGGCGAGCTGGTTGTCCTGCACCAGCAGGGTGCCTTGCGCCAGCCAGGCTTCCGGGAATTCCGGGCGCTCGCGCGTCACGAGCTGCAGCTGCTGCAGGGCCTCCTGGTGGCGCTGGGCATCGAGCAGCGCGCGGGCATAGCCCATGCGGATTTCCGGCAGCGGCTGGTTCTGCAGGTAGCTGCGCACCAGCACTTCGGCCTGCGGCACCTTGGGATCCATCAGTTCCAGCGCCAGCAGCGCCGGGCCTTCGGCCTTGGCGTTCAGCGCCTGGCCCCGCCTGGCGGCATCGAGCGCGCCCTCGATGTCGCCCGCGGCCATGCGCATGCGGCCGACCGTGCTCCAGGCCGCGGCGGCGGTGGCCGGCTGGTTCAGGTAGTCGGCCAGCGCCTGCTCGATCACCGTGGCGGCCTGCTTCTTGTCGCTGGCGCGCCCGTAGATGCGCGGGGCCATCGCGATCACCGCCGCGCGGTCGCCGGCATCGGCCAGCGCGATTTCCGTCTTCAGCGGTTCGACGCTTTCCGGGATCCGGTTCAGGGCCACCAGGATCTGCAGCACGTAGCGGTTCGCCTCGCGCGAGTTGGGGAAGGCCTGCTTCCAGGCGCGCGCGGCCTGCAGCGCGGCGTCGCCGTTGCGGGCCTCGAACGCCAGTTCCACCGCGCGCTGGTACAGCGACGGGTCCGTGGTCTTGCGGGCGGCGTCGAGGATCAGCGCGAAACCGGCCGCGGGTTCCGCGCTGCGCACGTTCAGCTCGCCCAGCAGCAGCTGGTAGAACAGTTCGGCATCCATGCCGCTGTTGTCGGGCGCGGCGGCGACGAGGGGCGAGGTGCCCTGCGCGAGCACGGGGCCCGCGAGTGCACAGCACAGGAGCAGCAGCCCTGCCTTCGGGAATCTTTTCATCGAATCATGATAATGGCCCGTCCCGCCAAGCCGCTACGTGATTTTGCGGCCCCTCCGGCTGCTTGCTGTTTCGGACGGGCCGCCCAACCGTTTCCATGCCCGAACTGCCGGAAGTCGAGGTCACGCGCCTCAGTTTTGCCGACCGCATCGTCGGCGCCCGCATCCTGGAAGTCCGCGTGGGCAAGCCCCTGCGCTGGCCCCTCGGCTGCGAGCCCGCCGCGCTGGTGGGGCGCACGGTGACGGCCGTGCGGCGGCGCGGCAAGTACCTGCTGCTCGATCTGGATCGCGGACTGCTGCTGCTGCACCTGGGCATGTCCGGCAGCCTGCGCTTCGACACGGGCCTGCCCGAAGCGGCGCTGCACGACCACTTCGACCTGGTGACCACGCTGGGCGTGTTGCGCCTGAACGACCCGCGCCGCTTCGGTGCGGTGGTGTTCTGCGAAGGCGAGGATGGCGCACAGGCCCGCAAGCTGCTGGGCGGCCTGGGCGTGGAGCCGCTGGGGGAGGACTTCGCGCTGGAGGCCTTCCACGCGGGCCTGAAGACGCGCCGCGCCCCCATCAAGCAGGTGTTGCTGGCCGGCGACCTCGTCGTAGGCGTTGGCAACATCTACGCATCGGAAGCCCTGTTCCTGGCCGGCATCCGGCCCACGATGCCGGCTTTTCGCATCAGCAAGCCGCGCGCCGCCCGGCTGCAGGCGGCGATCCGCGAAGTGCTCGCCAAGGCGGTGGAAAAAGGTGGAAGCACGCTGCGCGACTTCTCCAACGCGCAGGGCGAATCCGGCTACTTCCAGCTCGAAGCCATGGTCTACGACCGGGCCGGCGAGCCATGCCGAAACTGTCAAGCGCCCATACGGATGATCCGGCAGGGCCAGCGCGCGACATATTTCTGCCGGAACTGCCAGAAAGGCTGAAGGGCGCCTTAAGACCCGATGCTATAGTCAACTGGGGCGGGACTCTCTCAGTGGCACTATCCTTCAACGAACAATTCGATCAGCACGGCGCGTGGCGACGCGAATTCGCATTGCGCCTGAAGCTGCTGTCCGAATGGCTGAAGGACCACGACCTCCTCGATAGCGCCGTCGAGGAGCGCCTGCGCCGCCTCGAATCGCAGATGCGCACCGACAAGGTGATGGTGGCCTTCGTCGCCGAGTTCTCGCGCGGCAAGTCGGAACTGATCAACGCGATCTTCTTCGCCGGCTACAAGCGCCGCATCATGCCGGCCAGCGCCGGGCGCACCACGATGTGCCCCACGGAGCTGGGTTACGACCCCGAGGTGCCGCCGTGCCTGCGCCTGCTGCCCATCGAGACGCGGCTGCACACCCAGCCCCTGATGGAATGGCGCATGGTGCCCGAGAAGTGGCACCGGGTGGACCTGGACGTCAACGATCCGCAACAGCTTTCGCAGGCCATCGAAAAGGTCTCCGAAGTCCGCCACGTCACCGTGGAGGAGGCCCGCGCGCTCGGCTTCTGGCACGACGACAGCCCCGAGGACAACCCGATGATGGGTTCCGACGGCCTGATCGAGATCCCGAAGTGGCGCCATGCGCTGATCAACATCGCGCACCCGCTGCTCAAGCAGGGGCTGGTGATCCTCGATACGCCGGGCTTGAACGCGATCGGCGCCGAGCCCGAACTGACCGTCAACCTGATCCCGCAGGCGCACGCGGTGGTGTTCATCCTGGCCGCCGACACGGGCGTGACCAAGTCGGACCTGCAGATCTGGCGCGAGCACCTCATCACCGAGGACAACGACGCCGATTCGCGCCTCGTCGTCCTGAACAAGATCGACACCATGTGGGATGCCTTGAGCACTCCCGCGCAGGTGCAGGCGCAGATCGACCGCCAGCGCGCCACCACGGCGGAGATCCTGGGCCTGCAGCGGCACCAGGTCATCCCGGTGTCGGGCCAGAAGGGCCTGGTCGCCAAGGTCAACGACGATGCCGACCTGCTCAAGGCCAGCCGCCTGCCGCAGCTGGAACAGGCGCTGGCGCATGGCGTGCTGGGGCAGCGGCAGAAGATCCTGCGCGCCTCGGTGGCCGCCAACATCGGCGAGCTGCGCGGCGAAGCCACGCGGGTCCTCTCCATCCGCCGGCGCGACCTCGCCGAGCAGATGGTGGAGTTGAAGGGCCTGCGCGGCAAGAACATGTCGGTCATCAAGCACATGCGCGCGCGCATCGAGCAGGAGCAGGCCGAATTCGACGCGAGTGGCGCCAAGATCCACGCGGTGCGCTCGGTGCACCTGAAGCTGCTGCGCGACGTGTTCAACCTCCTGGGCACCGCGGCCCTGAAGTCCGAGATGCAGGAACTGACCGACGCCCTGCGCCAGCCGGGCCTGAAGCTCGGCGTGCGCAAGGCCTACGGCAAGACCTTCGACCGCCTGCGCGACGGCCTGCGCAAGGCCGGCAAGGTGAGCGACGAGATCCAGACCATGCTCACGGGCACCTTCCGCCAGCTCAATGCGGAATACGGCTTCTCGCTGCAGGCGCCGCGCGAGCCGGACCTGGCCCGCTACGAACGCGATCTCGACCTCGTCGAGCGCAGCCACAACCAGTACCTGGGCGTGAGCAACGCGCTGCGCCTCGCGCAGCCCGAGTTCGCGGATCGCCTGGTGCGCGCGCTGGCCACGCGCCTGCGCGTGATCTACGAATCGGCGCTGGGCGAAGTGGAGCTGTGGAACAAGTCCGCGGCCGCGCAGCTCGATGCGCAATTGCGCGAGCGGCGCCGCAACTTCGGCCGCCGGCTGGAGGCCATCGAGCGCATCCAGCAGGCCGCGAGCGGCCTCGACGACCGCATCGCCGAGATCGAGGCGCAGGAGCTGGCGCTGGACCAGCTCGATCTGAAGCTCGCCGAACTGACCTCGCACCTGTCGCATACGCCCGCCGGGCCGGCGGCGGCGCAGCCTGCGCTCAAGATGGCATGACGGACGCGAGCCCGCCGGGCCGCCCCAAGGGCGAGCACCGGAAGCCGCAGGCCGGGGGTTCGTGTGAAGCGGCTGGTTTCTCCGGCCGCGTGGTGCGCTGGCAGCGCACGCACGGCCGCAACGAGCTTCCCTGGCAGAACACGCGCGATCCGTACCGCGTGTGGCTGTCGGAAATCATGCTGCAGCAGACGCAGGTCGCGGCGGTCCTCGGCTACTACGAGCGCTTCCTCGCGCGCTTCCCCGACGTGTCCGCGCTCGCCGCGGCGCCGCTCGACGACGTGCTGGCGGCGTGGAGCGGCCTGGGCTACTACAGCCGCGCGCGCAACCTGCATCGTTGCGCGCAGGAGGTGGTGGGCCGGCATGGCGGCTCGTTTCCGCGCACGGCCCTCGAACTGCAGTCGCTGCCCGGCATCGGGCCTTCGACGGCGGCGGCAATCTCCTCCTTCTGCTTCGGCGAGCGTGCCGCGATCCTGGACGGCAACGTCAAGCGCGTGCTCACGCGCGTGCTGGGATTCGGCGAGGACCTGAGCGCCGGTGCGAACGAGCGCGCGCTGTGGGACCACGCGCGTGCGCTGCTGCCCGCGCGCGAGCTGCACGAGAACATGCCGCGCTACACGCAGGGCCTGATGGACCTCGGCGCCACGGTGTGCCTGCCGCGCAACCCGAGCTGCCTGATCTGCCCGGTGCAGCCGCAGTGCGTCGCCGCGCGGGAGGGCCGTCCGGAGGCGTATCCGGTGAAGACGCGCAAGCTCCAGCGCAGCGCGGAGTCCTTGTGGCTGCTGCATGCGCATTCGGGCGATGGGGCGGTGTGGCTGCAGAAGCGGCCCACGCCGGGCGTATGGGCGGGCCTGTATTGCCTGCCGGTGTTCGCGAGCCGGGATGCGCTGGAGGAGGTGCTGCCTCCAGCCTCACGCCGCAAGCTGCGCGACGTCGAGCCGTTCGTGCATGTGCTCACGCACAAGGACCTGCACCTGCATCCGGTGGAGGCGGTGCTTTCGCCCGACTGGCAGGCGGGGGAGGGCGCGTGGTTCGCATCGAAGGAGTGGCCGGCGCTCGGATTGCCTGCTCCGGTGCGCAGGTTCCTGGAGAACGCGTAGGCTGGCCCGAAGGGGACGGTGAGCCGCGCAGCGCGCGAACCCCAGCGCTGGGGTTCCGGCGCTTCGCGCGTCACCGCCAGCCTACGAAGCCTTGTCGCTGCTGCGACGGTTCCCCATCTCCCGATGGCGCTTGAGCGTCGTCCACTTCTCGCCGAACTCCGCGCACAGCCGCTCCACCAGGTACACCGAGCGGTGCTGCCCGCCCGTGCAGCCGATGCCCACCGTGACATAGCTGCGGTGGTTGCGCGCCAGCGGCTGCATCCAGTTGTCCAGGAAGCCCGCGATGTCCGCGAACATGTCCTGCACCTCCTGGTGCTTCTCGAGGTATTCGACGACGGGCGCATCCATGCCTGTGAGGTCCCGCAGCTCCGGCTCGTAATGCGGGTTCGGCAGCATGCGCACGTCGAAGATGTAGTCCGCGTCCAGCGGGATTCCGCGCTTGTACGAGAACGACTCGAACACCAGCGTCAGCTGCGCCAGCGGCGCCGACAGCAGCGACTTCACGTACTCCTGCAGTTGCGAGGCGCGCAGCACGCTGGTATCGATCACGTGGGCGCGCTCGCGCAGGTCGGAGAGCAGTTCGCGCTCCAGCTCGATCGCTTCCACCACGGCGCGGTGCTGGTCGCCATCGGTTTCCACCGCCGTCTTGGACAGCGGGTGGCGCCGGCGCGTCTCGGAGAACCGGCGCACCAGCGTATCCGTGCTGGCGTCGAGGAACAGCGGCCGCACGGCGACGCCGCGGTGCACCAGCTCGCGCAGGTGGCCCGGCACCAGCGGCAGCGAGGTGGCCGTGCGCACGTCCATGGCGATCGCCACGCGGCGCCGCGCGTTGCGCTCCTCCAGTTCGGTGAAATCCAGCAGCAGTTCCGGCGGCAGGTTGTCGACGCAGAAGTAGCCGGCGTCTTCCAGCGCGCGCAGTGCCACCGACTTGCCCGAGCCCGACATGCCTGTGATGAGGACGAGCTCCAGCGACATGGCGGCCTCAGCTTTCCCGCGCCGCCGCGGCGTCGCCGAGCATTTCCTTGGCGTGCGCCAGCGTCGTGCCGGAGAGGCGCTCGCCCCCCAGCATGCGCGCGATCTCCGCGACGCGCTGCTCGCCTTCCACGCCTGCGACGCTGCTCTCGACGCCCTTGGCCCGCGCCTGCTTGGCGACGACGAGATGGTGATCCGCGCAGGCCGCGACCTGCGGCAGGTGCGTGACGGCCAGCACCTGGCGGTCGCGCCCGAGCTGCTTCATCAGGCGCCCCACCGTCTCGGCCACCGCCCCGCCGACGCCGGAATCGACCTCGTCGAAGATCAGCGTCTGCGCTTCGCCGAGCCGGCTGGTGGTGACGGCGATCGCCAGTGCGATGCGCGAGAGCTCGCCGCCCGAGGCGACCTTGCCCACCGGGCGCGGCGTGCTGCCGGCGTGGCCCGCGACCAGGAAGCTCACTTCTTCCAGTCCGTGCGCGCTGGGGCCCTCGGCCTTCTCCAGCGCCACTTCGAAGCGGCCGCCCTGCATGCCCAGGCCCTGCATCGCTTGCGTGACGGCCTTGGCGAGCTGCGGCGCGGCCTTCGTGCGCGCCTTCGACAGCGCCCGTGCCTCGGCCAGGAAGGCCTCCTGCTCGCGCTTTTCCGCGGCTTCCAGTGCCGCGAGGTCGGCGGCCGCATCGAGCTTCGCGAGTTCGTCCTTCCAGGACGCGAGCAGCGCCGGCAGCTCCGCCGGCGTGCGCTTGTAGCGCCGCGAGAGGGAAACCCACAGCGACATGCGCTCGTCGAGTTCCGCCAGCCGCTCGGGATCGAGGTCGGTCTTGCGCAGGTACGCATGCAGCGAGTGCGCCGCGTCTTCGAGCTGCGCCAGGCTGGAGCCCAGCACCTCGGCGATCTCGCGGAATTGCGGCTCGAGGTGTTCCTGCGCGCGCAGCGCATCGACCGCCTGCGCGAGCGGCCGGCGGGCGCTGCCTTCGTCGGCATCGAGCAGTTCCTGCGCGCCCTGCGCGGCATCGAGCAAGGCCTGCGCGTGCGACAGGCGCGTGTGGCTGGCGTTGAGCTCGTCCCACTCGTCGGCGCCGGGCGCGAGCTTGTCGACCTCGCCGATCTGCCAGGCCAGGCGCTCGCGTTCGCGCTGCAGCGAATCCTGCGCGGCGCGCGCGTCGGCCAGCGTCTTCTGCGCCGAGCGCCAGACCGTCCACAGCTGCTGCAGCTTCTCGGTGTTCACGCCCGCATAGCCATCGAGCAGGCTGCGCACCGAGGCCGGCCGCGTGAGGCTCTGCCACGCGTGCTGGCCGTGGATGTCGACCAGGTGGTCGCCGACCTCGCGCAACTGGGTGGCCGTGGCCGCGCTGCCATTGATCCAGGCGCGGCTCTTGCCCTGGTTGTCGACGGTGCGGCGCAACAGCAAGGCATCGGCCGAGTCGAAACCGGCTTCCTGCAGCCACGGCAGCAGGGAGGCAGGCAGGTCGAATTCGGCGGTGATCTCCGCGCGGGGTGCGCCCTCGCGCACGACGGTGGCCTCGGCGCGGGCGCCCAGGGCGAGCTGCAGCGCATCGACCAGGATCGACTTGCCCGCGCCCGTTTCGCCGGTGAGCACGGAAAAGCCGTCCGCCAGGTCGAGTTCCAGCTCGCGGACGATCACGAAGTCGCGCAGGGCGATGCGTTTGAGGCTCATGGTCCCGCAGTGTCGGCGCTCAGGCGCCTTCGTTCCAGTGCATTTTCTTGCGGAGCGTGTCGAAGTAGCTCCAACCCCTGGGGTGCAGGAATCGTACCCGGTGCTGGGAGCGGCGCACGGTGATGCGGTCGCCGTGCAACAGCGAGGCCAGCGACTGCATGTCGAAGTTTGCGCTGGCGTCGCGCCCGGCGACCAGTTCGATCGCGATTTCGGCCGAATCGGGCAGCACGATGGGCCGGTTCGACAGCGTGTGGGGCGCGATCGGCACCAGCACCCAGCCGGGGTTGGATGGATGCAACAGGGGCCCGCCGGCGGACAGGGCATAGGCCGTGGACCCGGTCGGCGTGGCGACGATCAGGCCATCGGCGCGCTGGCGCGAGACGAAATGCCCGTCCACCTCGATGCGCAGTTCGACCATGCCGGAGGTGGCGCCGCGGTTCACGACCACGTCGTTCAGCGCCAGGGCATCGAAGACGGCGTGGCCGTCGCGCATCACGATGGCGTGCATGAGCGTGCGGTGGTCCTCGTCGTACTCGCCGGCCAGCATGGGCGGCAGCACGGTGCGGTACTGGTCCAGGGGGATGTCGGTGATGAAGCCCAGGCGCCCCTGGTTGACGCCCACCAGGGGCGTGCCGTGGCGGGCGAGCTGCCGGCCGATGCCCAGCATGGTGCCGTCGCCGCCCACCACCACGCCCAGGTCGCATTGCGAGCCGATGCCGGGAACATCGGCGGTGGGGTAGCCGCTGATCTCCGAAACGGCGGCGGTGTCGCGTTCCACCACCACCTGGCAGCCCTGGCATGTCAAGAATTCCGCAATCTCCTCCAGCGCGGTGCGCATCGTCGCGGCCAGTGCCGGCGCCACGGCGGCGTGGTACTTGCCGATCAGGGCAACCTGCCGGAAGATGGATTTCATCGGCAAATTACATCACTAAAATTGCCGCGCAAGCCTTACCCTGTCCCACCATGCTCGACGACCGCGCCAAGCTGCTGCTGAAAACGCTGATCGAGCGCTACATCGCCGAAGGCCAGCCGGTGGGCTCGCGCACGCTCTCGCGCGCCTCCGGGCTGGAGTTGTCGCCGGCCACCATCCGCAACGTGATGTCGGACCTGGAGGAACTGGGCCTGGTCGCCAGCCCGCACACCTCCGCCGGGCGCATTCCCACGGCGCGCGGCTACCGCCTGTTCGTCGACACCATGCTGACGGCCCGGCGCGACGACATGCTCGCGGCCCCCTCCCTGCCGCCCGACCAGCCGCAGAAGGTGATCGCGCATGCGGCGCAGATGCTGTCGAACCTGTCGCAGTTCGTGGGCGTGGTGGTGGCCCCGCGGCGCAGCTCGGTGTTCCGCCACGTCGAATTCCTGCGGCTGTCGGAGCGGCGCTTCCTGCTGATCATCGTGTCGCCGGAGGGCGACGTGCAGAACCGCGTGGTCCACACCAATGTGGACTACAGCCAGCCGCAGCTGCAGGAGGCGGCCAACTTCCTCAATGCCAACTATGCGGGCCTGAGCATCGAGCAGGTCCGCGAGCGCCTCAAGGGCGAGGTGGAGCAGCTGCGCGGCGAGATCGTCACGCTGATGCAGACCGCGGTGGAGGAGAGTTCGCAGGCGATGCAGCAGGACCAGGAAGAGGTCGTGATCTCGGGCGAGCGCAACCTGCTGGCCGTGACCGACTTCGCCAGCGACATGACGCACCTGCGCCACGCTTTCGAGCTGTTCGAGCAGAAGGCGCAGCTGATGCGCCTGCTGGACGTGTCGAGCCAGGCCGACGGCGTGCGCATCTTCATCGGCGGCGAGAGCCACATCGTGCCCTTCGAGGAGCTGTCGGTGGTGAGTGCGCCGTACGAGGTGGACGGGCACGTGGTGGGCACGCTGGGCGTGATCGGGCCGACGCGCATGGCGTACGACCGGATGATCCAGATCGTGGACATCACGTCGAAGCTGGTGAGCAATGCGCTGAGCCACAAGGGGGGTGGATCGGGGTCCTGACGATCCATTGCGCGTCGTCATTCCCGCGCCTCTCCCCCGTCATCCCCGCCCCATTCCGGTCATTCCCGCGCTGGCGGGAATCCACGGCGCGAAAGCGCCGCTCCGGGCCCCGACCCCACCCGCACTCCTACAATCCCCCCTGGCGGGCCGTTAGCTCAGTTGGTCAGAGCAGGGGACTCATAATCCCTTGGTCGCTGGTTCAAGTCCAGCACGGCCTACCAGCGCGATGCGCGGTGCCATTGCACCGGGTGCTCCACACGCACCAGCGCCGATCCGACCATTGCGGATCTCCAGTGATCCGGATCGCCTGTGCTGGCCACGCGAACATCCCCGCAACGCACGAATGTCCCTCGTCTCCAATGTCCGACACCGGTCATTCCTTGACTTGGATCACCTGACACCAACCGGGGGATTGCGATCGAGCTGCGGCTATGATAGGTGCCATGCATGTAGGTCGTAAGTCTCTGCTTCGAGCTGTCTTCCTCCTGGTCCTGGCAGCGGTAGTCACCGCGATGCTTCTGCCGTACAGCGTGCTCGAGGCCCTCCTGCGGGAATTCACCTGGCTCAAACGCCTGATGAACTTCCTCGACACGGTGGCGCCGGCTTTCGAACTGGATCACATGCTGGCCTTCGGAGTGCTCGCGTTCCTGACGCACCTGGCCTGGCGCGGCGTGCGCGCCTGGCACGTGGCGCTCGCCGTTCTCGCCCTGGGTGCCCTGATGGAGCTCGTGCAGATCCTGATCCCCGGCCGGGAAGCGGCGGTCCTGCATGTCCTCATGGACGTCGCCGGTGGCGTGGCCGGCTTCGGGATCGCCTGGCTCTTCACCCGTGCATGGGGCTCCGACAGCCTTCCGGACGACTACAAGCTCTCCACTCACTGGGTCGGCGAGAACAGCGAATCCTGACCCCTGGGCTTGCCCGGGCAAGCGGGCGCCACTGCATTCGCCTGCCGCAAGCGCTGCGCGTCACCGGACGCAACCCTGGCTGCCAGGATCGTCGCACTTGGCAGCCCCTCCTGCCTTCAGGGGCACCAGTGTGCCGAGGTGCACTGGCGAAAGCGCCGACGCGATGAGCGTGCGCGCTCGACAGCGCACAGTCCCCGAAGAATACGCGCTGCCCGCTGGCTCCCTGCGGGCGGGCAACTCCACTTTACGGCCGCCTCGTGCGGCCGCTTTTTCTCCGGGGCTCTTAGCGGCGTTCCGCGTTGTCACGGCCTCTGATTCCATGGCACAGATGTCCGCGAGGCCGCGAGGCCGCGAGGCCGCGACCGGAAGCGCGGGATCAAGCCCGCGCCGCCTGCCTGTCGCGCAGTCGATGAGTTCCATTTTTTGCAGATATTGCAGAAAAATGGAACTGGAAGGTAGAATGCGAGGGAACTGGAGCCCCCCGCATGTCCTACCCCTTCGCCGGCGTCACCGTCCTGGACCTGACGCAGATCTATAACGGTCCGTACGCCACCTTCCTGCTCGCGCAAGGCGGCGCCGAGGTGATCAAGATCGAGCCGCCCGGCGGCGAACACCTGCGCAAGCGTTCGGGCTCCAGCGGCGCGGCGATGCCCTTCGCCATGCTCAATGCGAACAAGCGCACGATGACGCTGAACCTCAAGACCACCGAGGGCCGCGCGCTGCTGCTGCAACTGGTGGAGAAGGCGGACGTGCTGGTGGAGAACTTCGCACCCGGCGTGATGGACCGGCTGGACCTGGGCGAGGACGTGCTGCGCAAGGCCAATCCCAGGCTGATCTATGCCTCCGGCTCCGGCTACGGCAAGACCGGCCCCTACCGCGACTTCCCCGCGATGGACCTCACCGTGCAGGCCATGGCGGGCGTGATCGACACCACCGGCTACCAGGACGCGCCGCCCGTGAAGGCCGGTCCCGCGGTGGCCGACTTCCTCGCCGGCATCCACCTGTTCGGCGCCATCTCCGCCGCCCTCTTCGAGCGCGAGCGCACGGGCCGCGGCCGCAGCGTGGAAGTCTCGATGATGGAGGCGGTGTACCCCACGCTGGCCTCGGGGCTCGGCCTGTACTACGGCTCCGGCGGGCAGGAGGTTCCGCGCACCGGCAACCGCCACACCGGCCTGTCGCTGTGCCCCTACAACGTGTACCCCACGCGCGACGGCTACATCGCCATCATCACCAACAACGACCAGCACTGGCGCTACCTCGTCGACGCGCTCGACGCGCCGCAGCTGGCGGAAGACCCGCGCTTCGGCACGGTGCAGGACCGCTGCGCCCACATGGACGCCGTGGACGCGGCGATCGGAGACCTCACGCGCCCCTACGGCAAGACCGAGCTGTTCGAGCTCCTGATCCGCAACCGCGTGCCCTGCGCACCGGTGCGCACGCTGGCGGAGGTCGTGAACGACCCGCACCTGCACGCGCGCGGCTCGCTGCAATGGATCGAGCACCCGGAGTACGGCCGCATCGTGGTGAACACGAGCCCGCTACGCTTCGCGGGCGAAGACGGCATGGTGCCGTACAAGCCGAGCTCCGCGCTCGGCGCCGACACCGAGGCGATCCTCACGGAGCGCCTGTCCCTGGACGCCGCGCAGGTCGAACGGCTGCGCGCCCAGCAGGTGCTGTGATGCCGCCCGTGCCGGCGCCCCTGCTCACGGGCAAGCTCGCGCTGGTCACCGGCGCGGCCAGCGGCATCGGCCAGGCGATCAGCGTGGCCTTCGCCGCGGCCGGCGCCCGCGTGCTGGCCACCGACCGCAGCGCCGAAGCCTGCGCGCGCACGCTGGAGCTCGCGTCCGCCTTCGGCACGCAGTGCCGGGCCTTCGCGCTGGACGTGACGGATGCGGCGGCCGTGCAAGCCCTGTCGGATCGCATCGGCGCCGAGATCGGCGACATCGACGTGCTGGTGAACAACGCCGGCATCATCATCCGGCAGCCGGTCGACGCCGGCGACGCCGCGCAGAACGCCCGCCGCATGATGGACGTGAACTACTTCGGCGCCCTGAACACGATCCAGGCCTGGCTGCCCGCCTTGCGCCGCACGCGCGGCAACATCATCAACGTCGCCTCCGGCGCGGCGCTGCACGGCCAGCGTGGTGCAGCGGCCTACTCTGCATCGAAGGGCGCGCTCAAGCTGCTGACGCAATCGCTGGCGGGCGACTTCGCGCGCGACGGCATCCGCGTGAACGCGCTCGCACCCGGCGTGATCGAGACGCCGATGACGGAGGCCACGCGGAACGATCCGCAACGCCTCGAGGGCTTCCTCGCGCGCATTCCCGCGCGCCGCCTCGGCCAGCCGCACGAGATCGCGGCGCCGGCGGTGTTCCTCGCCTCCGACATGGCCAGCTATGTCGACGGCGTGGTGCTCTCCGTCGACGGCGGGCTCACCGCCTGCTGATGCCGCGCGGCGCGCGCCGTGCGGCCCTTCAGATCACTTCGCCGCCGTTCGGGCTGATCACCTGGCCCGTCAGGTAGTCGGCCTCGGCCGACGCGAGGAAGGCGACCAGGTACCCGATTTCCTCCGGCTCGGCGCGCCGTCCCGCCGGCACGTTGGCCTTCAGGTCGCGCTGGTAGGCCTCGGTTTCCGCGTAGGCGCCCAGGATGGGCGTGCGCACGCGCCCCGGCGCCACGGCGTTCACCTGGATGTTCCACTCGGCGAACTCCCTGGCCCAGGCCTTGGTCAGCCCGATCAGGGCGGCCTTCGCGCCCGCGTAGTGCGAGCTGCGGCGGCGTCCGCTCAGGCCCAGGATCGAGGAGGTGTTGATGATCTTGCCCCGGCCCTTGCGCTGCATGCCGGGCAGCACCGCGCGCGTGCAGAACCAGGTGCCCTTCACGTGGACCGCGAACATGCGTTCCAGGCGTGCGTCGTCGACCTCGAGGAAGGCCTCCTGGCGGCTGGCGATGCCGGCGTTGTTGACGAGGATATCGATGTCGCCCAGCTCGCTGGCCGCCGCCGCGATGGCCGCCGCGACGGCTGCGGAATCGCTGACGTCGGCCACGCAGGCCAGCGCGCGTCCGCCCGCGGCGATCACCTGCGCCACCGTCTCCTCGGCGGCCCTGGCATCGAAGTCGTTCACGATCACACCAGCGCCGCGCTGGGCGAGCACCAGCGCATTGGCGCGGCCGATGCCGGAGCCGGCTCCGGTCACCAGAGCGATGCGGCCGGCGAGCGAGTTCGTCGATCGTTGGTCTTTGTCGGTCACTTCTTCGCTCCCGCCATGAGTTGCAGCACTTCCTGGTACTTGGCGGTGTCGCGCCGGATCGCGTCGCCGAATTCCTGCGGCGTGCCGCCCACCGGCACCAGGCCCTGCAGCGCGAAGGTCTCGCGCACCCTGGGCTGGCGCGTCGCCGCCGCGATGGCCTTGTGCAGCCGGTCGACGACGGCGGCCGGCGTGCCTGCCGGCACGACCACGCCCATCCAGATGCTGTGCTCGAAGCCCGGGAAGCCCGATTCGGCGACCGTGGGCACCTCGGGCGCCGAGGCCGAACGCGTCGCGCCCGTCAGCGCGATCGCCTTGACGCGGCCGGCCTTCATCAGCGGCTGCGCGGAGAGCAGCCCGCCCACGAACAAGTCGATCTCGCCGCCGCCCAGGGCCACCACGGCCTGGCCGTCGCCCTTGTAGGGCACGTGCAGCAATTGCATGCCGGCGCGCCGTTCCAGCAGCTTGAAGGCCATGTAGTTGGGGCCGTCCTCGCCGGTGGTGGCGAAGGTGAACTTGCCCGGAGCCTTGCGCGCAGCCTCCACCAGTTGCTGCAGCGAGGACGCGGGCAGGTCGCCGCGCGCGAACACGCCCAGTTCGGCGAAGGCGACGAGGCTCACCGGTGCCAGGTCCTGCAGCGGCTTGTAGGCGACCGCCGGATTCACGAGCGGCGCGGTCACCAGCGGGCCGACGGTGCACAGGCACAGGGTGTAGCCGTCGGGTGCCGCCTTCGCGACCACGTCGGCGCCTAGCGCCCCCGCCGTTCCCGGCCGGTTCTCCACCAGCACCGGCTGGCCCAGCGTCTGGCCCATTTCCACCGCGATCGTGCGCGCCGCGATATCGGTCGCGCCGCCCGTGACGAAGGGCACCACCAGCCGGATCGCCTTGCCGGGGTAGGCCTGCTGCGCCTGCACCGCGCAAGCCCACAGGGCGAGTGCTGCGAGCAGGGCCCCTGCCCGGGTGAAGTTCCTCATGCGGTCTCCCTGGTTGAATTCAGATCACGCCCGCGTCGCGCAGCGCCTGCCGGCGGGCCGCGTCGAAGCCCGGCAGGTCGGCCAGCACTTCGTCGGTGTGTTCGCCCAGCGCGGGCGGCCGCATGCGGTACTGCACGGGCGTCTGCGACAGCCGGATCGGGTTGGCCAGCATCGGCATGGCCTCGCGCTGCGGATGCGGCAGGTGCACCACCATGCCGCGCTCGCGCACCTGCGGATCCGCGAACATCTCGTGCAATTCGTTGACCGGGCCGCAGGGCACGCCGGCTTCGGCCAGCGCGTCGATCCAGTGCTGCCTGGGGCGGGACAGGAAGATCGGATCCAGGATCGCGTTGAGCTCCGCGCGGTGGCGGATGCGGTCCTGGTTGGTCACGAAGCGCGCATCGGCGGGGAGATCCGGCCGCCCCATCACCGCGGCGAACTTCTGCCACTGTGCCTTGTTGCCCACCACCAGCATCACGCAGCCGTCCTGGCAGCGGTACATCTGCGAAGGCGCGGCCGTCGGCGACACGGTGCCGCTGCGCGGGACCGGGTCGCCCGCGACGAGATAGCCCATGGCGGCATGCGACAGCGCCGCCACCTGCGAATCCAGCAGGGCCAGGTCGATGTGCTGCCCCTGGCCGGACACGGCATCGCGATGCTCCAGCGCCGCGAGAATGGCGACCGAGGCATACATTCCGGCCATCAGGTCCGAGACGATCAGGCCCACCTTCTGCGGGCCGCCGCCCGGCTGGTCGTCGGGATGGCCCGTGATCGCCATCAGCCCGCCCATGCCCTGGAAGATCGAGTCGTAGCCCGGCTTCTTGCGATAGGGCCCCGTCTGGCCGAAGCCGGTGATCGAGCAGTACACCAGGCGCGGATTCAGCCCCCGCAGCGAGGCGTAGTCCAGCCCGTGCCGCGCGAGGTCGCCCACCTTGTAGTTCTCGATCAGCACGTCGCACCCGCGCGCGAGCGTGCGGATGATCTCCTGGCCTTCGGGGCGGGAGATATCCACCGTGATCGATTTCTTGTTGCGGTTGGCGCTGAGGAAGAAGCCGGAGTCGCGCGTGTATTCGCCCGCGTCGTCGCGCAGGAAGGGCGGACCGAGCCGGCGCGAATCGTCGCCTTCGTGCGGGCGCTCCACCTTGATCACCTCGGCGCCGAGGTCGGCCAGCATCTGCGCGGCCCAGGGGCCGGCGAACACGCGGCTCAGGTCGAGCACGCGCACATGGGAGAGGGCCCCGGTGGCCTGGCTGCTTTCCATCCGATCACTCCGGCTTCATCGTGCGAGCCATGCGCCGTCCATCGGCAGCGCGGCGCCGCGGATCTCGCCCGCGGCTTCGCTGCACAGGAAGGCCACGAAGGCGCCGACCTGCTCCGGCGCGACGACGCGCCCCGAAGGCATGCTGGCGGCGGCTATGCGCTGCTGCGCCTCCGCCCGCGTGATCTGCTCGCGTTCGGCCAGCAGCTTGGCATTGCGATAGAAGATCCGGGTCGATACGTCGCCCGGGCACACGGCATTGCAGGTGATCGGCGTCGTCGCGGTTTCCAGCGCCACCGCCTTGGTGAGACCCACGAGGCCGTGCTTGGAAGCCACGTAGCTGCTGCGCTCGACGCCGCCGGCCAGCCCGTACACCGAGGCGACGTTCACGATGCGGCCCCAGCCGCGCGCGCGCATGCCGGGCAGGGCGGTGCGGATGGTGTGGAAGGCCGCATCGAGGTTCAGGGCCATCACCTCGCGCCAGCGCTGGGGCGGATGGTCTTCGACCAGGCCCTTGTGCTGCGTGCCGGCGTTGTTCACCAGGATGTCGACGCGGCCGAAGCGCGCCACGGCCTCGCCCACCAGTCCGCTGGCGGCTGCTTCCTCGCGCAGGTCGGCCGGCGAGTGCGCGACCTCCACGCCGTACGCCGCCGAGAGTTCGCTGCACAGCGCGGCGAGCGCATCCGCCTCGCCGAAGCCATTGAGCATCACGCTGCAGCCTTCGGCCGCCAGCGCGCGGGCGCTCGCCAGCCCGATGCCGTCGGTGGAGCCGGTGACGAGCGCGACGCGATCCTTCAGGGTGTTCGCCATCGCCTCAATCCAGCTGCAGGTTCATCGGCTTGACGATGCGCTCCCAGGTGTGCGTGTGCTCCGCGATCAGCGCGCCGAATTGCCTGGGGTCCAGCGCCGGCGCATTGGCACCGTTGGCATCCAGCTGCGCCTGGATCTCGGGCAGCCTGAGCACTTCGTTCACGCTGCGATTGAGCTGCTCCACCACCGCGGCCGGCGTGCCGGCCGGCGCCATCAGGCCGTACCAGGAGTAGGCGACCATCTGCGGCAGGCCCGATTCCTTGAAGGTCGGCACGTTGGGCAGCAGGGGCGAGCGCGTGTCGGAGGTGATGCCCAGCCCCTTCAACTGGCCGCTGCGGATGCGCGGGATGGCGGTGGAGACCGCGTCGAAGTTCAGTTGCACGTGGCCGGCGAGCAGGTCGTTGCTGGCGGGGCCGGAGCCCTTGTAGGGCACGTCGGGAATGTCCACCTTCGCCGCCGACCGCAGCATCTCGTCCACCAGGTGCGTGGAGGAGCCCGGGCCGAGCATGGCGAAGTTGAGCCGGCCGGGATTCCCGCGGGCATAGCTCACCAGCCCTGCCGCGTCCTTGACCGGGACGGAAGGATGCGCCACCAGCACGAAGGGCGTGAGCCCGGCCAGCGCCACCGGGACGAAGTCCGCCGTCTTGTACGGCATCTTGCGGAACATCAGCGGATTCGTGGAGAGGGTGCTGGTGGTGGCCATCAGCAGCGTGTAGCCGTCGGCCGGGGCGCGCGCCACCGCTTCGGCGCCGAGCATGGTGGATGCCCCCGGCTTGTTGTCCACGACCACCGGCTGCCCCAGCTTCTCGGCGAGCTTGGTGCCGACCAGCCGGGCGAGCACGTCGGTGAAGCCGCCGGGTGCGTAGGGCACCACGATGCGCACCGGGCGCTCGGGCCAGGCGGCGTTCGCGGTGCCGTGCACCAGGGTCGCGGCCGCGGCCACGGAATAGAGGAGCTTGCGCGGGAAAGGCATGAGAGTCTCCGGAAAGCGGAGGCGGGACTTGCGTGAGTTCCGCCGTGTGGAAGTTGATCCATTCTGGATGTTGGCGACGCACCGGTCAAGCGCCGGCGGTCAGCGCCCCGTCCGCACGCCCTCGAGGAAGGCGTACACCGGGTCGGCTGGCGAGCGCGTGCCCGTGGGCTGGCGCCGGGCGAACAGCGCCGCGTTCTCCTGCGCCAGTTCGGGCCGCGTGCGCTCCTCGATCCAGTCGTAGACCACCGTGCGCTGCGCGATGCGCCAGGTGCCGCCGCGGCGCTCGAACCGGTCGAGGTAGCGGCCGCACAGGAAGGTTTCCAGCGCCGGCGCGGCGGCGTTGGTCTGCAGGGCCAGGAAGCTGCTTTCGACCGCCGCGCGGTCGCCATGCAGTTCCACCAGGATGTTGTTGACCTGGTGGACGCCGCGTCCGCCGGAGCGCAGCCGCGGCAGCGCCTGTTCGATGAAGCCATCGACCGGCCCGACATAGGCGCCGTGCGAGTCGTGGGCGTCCGGCCAGTAGGCCGAACGCAGCAACTCTTCGTCGGCGCGGTCGATGCCGCGGCAGTAGCGCAGGAGGCACTCCCGGATCGCTTCCTTGTCCAGCAAGGCGCGCAGGTCGGCTTGACAGGCTTGTTCCATGTCCCGAGAATACGACGAAAATGGAATCACGTCCACACCACGGACTCACCACCACCGCGAGGCGCCCCTCATGAACCCTGACTATTCCCGCTACCGCTTCCTGTCGATCCAGCGCGACGCCGGCATCGCCACCCTCACGCTGAACCAGCCGGAGAACCGCAACGCGATCCACGCCGAGATGCACGCGGAGCTGGAACACGTCTTCCTCGACCTGCAGGCAGACAAGGAAGTGAACGTGATCGTGCTGACGGGCGCCGGCAAGATGTTCTCGGCCGGCGGCGACATCAAGCGCATGGTCAACCGCTACGGCACCGACGAAGGCTGGCAGTTCTCGCTGGACACGCCGGCTTCCACCAAGCGCCTGTTCCAGAACATCCTGGAGGTGGAAAAGCCGATCATCGCCGCCATCAACGGCGACGCGGTCGGCCTGGGCGCCACGCTGGCCCTCTTCGCGGACTCCACGGTGATCTCCGAGACGGCCAAGTTCGGCGACTCCCACGTGAAGGTGGGCCTGGTCGCGGGCGACGGCGGAGCGGTGATCTGGCCGATCCTGGTCGGCCCGAACCGCGCCAAGGAATTCCTCATGCGCGGCAAGCTCATGAGCGGCAAGGAAGCGCAGGCGATGGGCCTGCTGAACCACGCCGTGCCGGCGGAGCAGGTGGTGGAGGAGGCGATGGTCATCGCGCGCGAACTCAACGCGCTGCCGCCGCTGGCCGTGCGCTGGACCAAGCTGTCCGTCAACAAGTGGATCAAGCAGCAGCTGAACCTGATCCTCGACGCGTCGATCGCGTACGAGATGCTGTCGATCAATTCGCGCGACCACCACGAGGCGGCCAAGGCCTTCCTGGAGAAGCGGCCGCCGGTGTTCAAGGGCAACTGAGGCCGGCCATGAGCGAAACCGCGCAACAGAGGGACTGGAACGCCCTGTCCGACGAGGAATTCCGGCGCGTGGCGCGGGAGTTCTTCGATGCCCACGTGCCGCAGCACCTGCGCTACCTGAGCCGCCGCCCGCGCTGGGCCGAGGTGAAGGAGTGGTACCTCACCATGTCGCACCATGGCTGGCTCGTGCCCGCGTGGCCGAAGGAATGGGGCGGCATGGGCCTGTCGCAATCCAAGGTGCTGGTGTACCTGGAGGAGCTGGAGCGCAGCGGCGCCCCGCGCGTGATGGACCAGGGCCTGATGAATATCGGCCCGCTGCTGATCGCGCGCGGCACCGACGAACAGCGCCAGCGCTTCCTGCCGAAGATCCTCTCGGGCGAGCACACCTGGTGCCAGGGCTACTCCGAGCCGAACGCCGGCTCCGACCTGGCGAGCCTGCGCACCGAGGCGCGCATCGAGGGCGACGAATTCGTCATCAACGGCTCCAAGATCTGGACCAGCGTGGCCTTCGACGCCACCCACATGTTCGCGCTGGTGCGCACCGACAAGACGGTGAAGAAGCAGGCCGGCATCAGCTTCGTGATGATCGACATGCGGCAGCCGGGGGTGACGGTGCGCCCGATCCGCAACATCGCCGGCCACGAGGAGCTGTGCGAAGTCTTCCTGGACGATGTGCGCACGCCCGTGGCCAACATGGTGGGCGGCCTCAACGAAGGCTGGAACGTCGCCAAGGCGCTGCTCGGCTTCGAGCGGATCTGGTCCGGCTCGCCGCGCCAGTCGATGCTGGCCCTGCTGCGCCTGAAGATGCTGGCCAAGGCGAGCGGCAAGATGGACGACCCCGTGTTCGTCGACAAGCTGGCGCAGGTCACGATGGACGTGCTCGATGCCGCCTCGGCCTACGAGCGCTTCGCGCAGATCATGCGCACCGGCGGCAGCTTCGGCTTCGAAGTGTCAATGCTGAAGATCTGGGCGACCGAGACCTGCCAGCGCGTGACCGAGCTGATGGTCGAGGCCGCGGGCGACCTCGGCGGCCTGATCGGCGATGTCGATGTGGAAGGCGAGTCCCTCGACATCCTCTACCCCTTCCTGGAATGCCGCGCCTTCACGATCTACGGCGGCTCCAGCCAGGTGCAACGCAACATCCTGGCCAAGAACGTGCTGGACCTGCCCTCCTGAGAAACGCCATGCCGGAAACGAACACAGTTCCATCGCAGCAGGAAATCGACATGCTGCGCGAAAGCGCGGCCGACTTCGTGGGCCGCAACGTCGATATGAAGAAGCTGCGCGAGCGGCGCCGCACGCTGCCCGGCTACGAAGCCGGCACGCTGCGCCACATCGCCGAGCTCGGCTGGCTCGGCATCCTGGTACCGGAAGACCACGGCGGGCTCGGTCTCGGCTTCGCCGAGATGGCGGTCGTGCTGCAGGAGCTGGGCAAGGGCCTGATGGCCGACCCGGCGCTGCCGGCGGTCTTCGCCGGGCGGGTGCTGCAGCACGGCACGAACGAGGCCCTGAAGGAGTCGCTGCTGCCGCAGCTGGTGGAGGGCCGCAGGCTGCCCTGCGTCGCCTGGCAGGAAGCGCAGGGCGGCATCGATCCGAAGGCGATCGCCACGCGGGCCGAGGCCGACGGCACTGGCGTGCGGCTCACCGGCAGCAAGCGCTTCGTCGCGGGCGCGGCGGGGGCGGGGGGCTTCGTGGTCTCGGCCCGGAACGACGAGGGCTTCGGCCTCTACTGGGTCGCGGCCGATGCGACAGGCCTGACGCTGCGCCACGAGTGGCGCGCCGACGAGACGCCCAGCGGCCTGCTCGAACTGCAGGGCGTGCGGGTGAAGGCGCAGGAGGTGGTCAGCGACGACCTCGCGCCGCTGGAACGCGCCCTGGACGAAGCGGCCGTGCTGGCCGGCGCCGAGATGCTGGGCGTGATGGAAGCCGCGCTGCAGATGGCCCTGGGCTACATGCGCCAGCGCGTCCAGTTCGGCAAGGCGATCGGCAGCTTCCAGGCGCTGCAGCACAAGGCCGCGGACCTGTACGTGCAGCAGGAGCTGCTGCGGGCGGTGCTGCAGGACGCGCTGCGCGAGCTCGACGCGGACGGCGACCCGGTCGCGCGCGCCCGGCTGGCGAGCCGCTGCAAGGCGCGGGCCAGCGACGCCGGCCTGCGCGTGACGCGCGAGGTGATCCAGCTGCACGGCGCGATCGGCTTCACCGACGAATACGACGCCGGCCTGTACCTCAAGCGGGCTCTCGTCCTGTCCGCGTGGCTCGGCAACGCCAGCGCCCACCGGCGCCGCTTCGCCACCCTGCAGGAAGACACCCTTGCGGTATAGTTCCGCCGTCCGAAACGGGGACCGGGAAGGGAAGTCATGATTCGAGCTGTCGGGCGTGCGCTGGCGATCTTCGATGCCTACGACAACGAGCACCTGAGCCTGTCGCTGCAGGAGATCGCCGAGCGCATCCGCATGCCGAAGACGACGGCCTTCCGCCTCGTCAACACGCTCGAGCGCGCGGGCTTCCTGGTCCGCATGGACAACCAGCAGTACTGCCTGTCGCTCAAGATGGCGCGGCTGGGCGGGCTGGTGCGCAGCACGCTGAGCATCCGCGAGATCGCGCGCCCGGTGATGCTGCAGGTCAACGAGCAGACGAGGGAAACCATCACCCTCAACACCATCGTCGGCGTCGACCGCATGGTGCTGGAAGTGGTGGACACGCCGGCGCCGCTGATGTCGATGGCGCGCCAGGGGCAGCACATGCCGCTGTTCCTCGGCGCCAGCAGCCGCATCCTGCTGGCCTACATGGAGCCCGACGAACTGGAGAAGGTCGTCAAGGCGAACATGAAGACGCCCGACTTCGACCGCGCGGCCTTCGATCGCGAACTCGCGCGTTTCCGCCGCCAGGGCTACGCGCTCACGCGCGGCCAGCGCGTCTCGGGCCTCACGGCGATCGCCGTGCCGATCTTCGACATGAAGGGCGCGGTGCGCCACTGCCTGGCGCTGACGGGGCCCAGCATCCGCGTGGACTCGCGCGACCAGGAACTCGCCGAGATCATGATGACGGCCGGCCGCGACATCTCCAACCGGCTCGGCGCCAGTCCCGAGCACGGGATCGACATGAAGCTGCTGATGTCGGACACGTCCACGGACCGCGACGAGGCGCCGCCCAGGAAGAAGCCCGCCGCGAAGAAGAAGCCGCCGGCGAAGAAGTCGGCCGCGACAGCTTAGGACGCGACCCGCCGCGCGGCGGGTTTCGTGGGCTGATGGTGAGCCGCGAAGCGCCCGAACCACAGCGCTTCGCGCTTGCGCCAGCGCTGGGGTTCGGGCCCTTCGGGCCTCACCGCCAGCCTACTCCGGCACGAAATCCTTGAAGCTCTTGCCTTCCTCCACCAGCCGCTTCAGCAGCGGCGCCGGCGTCCAGAACTCGCCATGCTGCCGGTGGAACTCGCGGATGCGCTCGTACACCTGCGCCAGCCCCACGGTATCCGCGTAGAACATCGGCCCGCCGCGCCACGCCGGGAAGCCGTAGCCGTTCACGTAGATCAGGTCGATGTCGGAGGAGCGTTGCGCGATGCCTTCCTCCAGCACCTTCGCGCCTTCGTTCACCAGGGCGTAGATGCAGCGTTCCACGATCTCCCCGTCGCTGACCGCGCGGCGCGTGATGCCGGCTTCCTTCGCGCACTGTTCGATGATTTCGTCGACGAGCGGATCAGGCACCGGCGTGCGGCTGCCCGCCTCGTACTTGTAGAAGCCCGCGCCCGTCTTCTGGCCGAAACGCCCCAGCTCGCACAGCCGGTCGGCGACCCTGGAGTAGCGCAGGTGCGCGGGCCGCGTGGCGGCCTGGCGCTTGCGGCTGGACCAGCTGATGTCCAGGCCGGCCAGGTCGGACATCGCGAAGCGGCCCATGGCCAGCCCGAACTTCTTCAGGGCGCCGTCCACCTGTTGCGGCGTCGCGCCTTCCTCCAGCAGGAACTCCGCTTCGCGTGCGTACTGCGCCACCATGCGGTTGCCGACGAAGCCGTCGCACACGCCCACCAGCACCGGCAGCTTGCCGATCTTGCGCACCACGGTCATGGAGGTGGCGATCACCTCGGGCGAGGTCTCCCGGCCGCGCACCACCTCGACGAGGCGCATCACGTTGGCCGGGCTGAAGAAGTGCAGGCCGATCACCGAGGCCGGCCGCGAGGTGCTGGCGGCGATCTCGTTGACGTCCAGGCGCGAGGTGTTGGTGGCCAGCACGGCGCCCTTCTTGCACAGGGCGTCGAGCTTGCCGAACAGCTCCTTCTTCACGCCCATGTCCTCGAACACGGCCTCGATCACGAGGTCGGCGCCGGCCAGGTCGGCCATCTCCAGTGTCGGCCGGATGCGGGCGACGCGGCGGTCCGCTTCCTCCTGGGCCAGCTTGCCCTTGGCGACGGTGCCCGCGTAGTTCTTGCGGATCGTGGCCAGGCCGCGGTCCAGCGCCTCCGGCTTCGTCTCCAGGAGCACGACTTCGATGCCGGCGCTGGCGAAGCTCATGGCGATGCCGCCGCCCATGGTGCCGGCGCCGATCACGCCGACCTTGCGCACTTCGGTCGCGGGTGTGTCGGTGGGGAGGCCGGCGATCTTGGCCGCCGCGCGTTCGGCCAGGAACAGGTGGCGCAGCGCCTTGGACTCGGTGCCGTTGACCAGCACGTCGAAGCGCTCGCGCTCGAACTTCATGCCTTCGTCGAAGGGCAGCGTGACCGCCGCCTCGATGCAGGCCAGGCATTCCAGCGGCGCGGGCAGGCCGCGCTTGCCGGCGGCGATCCTCGCACGCTGCGTCTCGAAGAACTTCGGGTCCGCCGGCGCCGGCGCCTGGCGCTGCGAGGCCACCGGATGGTCGCTGCGCTGCGCGACGCGCCCGGCGAAGGCCAGCGCCGCCGGCAGCAGCTCACCCGCGGCCACTTCATCGACCAGCCCCATGCCCAGCGCTTCGTCCGCGCTGGCCGGATCGCCTTCGATGATCATGCGCACTGCGGCCTCCACGCCCGCCAGCCGCGGCAGGCGCTGCGTGCCGCCGCCGCCGGGCAGCAGGCCCAGCTTCACCTCCGGCAGGCCCAGCTTCGCGCCGCGCTGGGCGATGCGGTAGTGGCAGCCCATGGCGAACTCCAGGCCGAGCCCGAGGGCGCTGCCATGGATCGCGGCGATCACGGGCTTCGCCGACTCCTCGATCCGGCGCACGATGGTGCGCGAGCTCGGCTCCGCGCGCGAGGCGGGTGTGTTGAAGGCCTTCACGTCGGCGCCGCCGCAGAAGAGCTTGCCGGCGCCGATGATCACGATCGCCTTCACGGCCGGATCGCTCCAGGCCGCGTCGAGGTTGGCCGCCAGTTCCTGGCGTACCGCGTGGCCCATGGCATTCACGGGCGGGTTGTTCAGCGTGAGGACGGCCACGCCGCCGTGGAGGGAGTAGTTTTCGCTAGCCATGGCCGCGATTCTAGTTTTCGGAATTGATTCCGGCAAGCGAAACTCGTATCATCTTCGCATGAGCAGCATCGACCTCGAACGCCGCGGCGCCGTCGCCATCGTCACCCTGAACAACCCCGCGGCCCGCAACGCGCTGGATCTCGACATGCGGCGGGCGCTGCTGGCGGCCTTCCGCGATCTCGCCGAACAGGACGAGGTCCGCGCGGTGCTCCTCACCGGTGCCGGCGAGGCCTTCTGCTCCGGCGCGGACGTCGGCAAGATGGGCGGGCGCGACCTCGCCGGCTCGCGCCAGCGCATGAAGACGATGCACGCCATGATCCGCGCCGTGCACGGGCTCGACAAGCCGGTGGTCGCGGCGGTCCGCGGCCCCGCGGTGGGCATCGGCTTCAGCCTCGCCATGGCTTGCGACGTGGTGGTCGCGTCGGCGCAGGCCAACTTCTCGCAGGTCTTCACGAAGGTGGGCCTCGCGCCCGACGGCGGTGCGATCTGGTTCCTGGCCCGCCAGATGGGCTTCTCGCAGGCCAGGGAGCTGGTCTACAGCGCGCGCAAGCTGGGCGGCGAGGAGGCGCATGCCCTGGGACTGGTGACGCGGCTGGTGGAAGACGCTCGCGTCTTCGACGAAGCGCTGGCGCTCGCCACGCAGTACGCCGAAGGCCCGGGGCTGGCGCTCGCCATGGCCAAGCAGATGTTCGCTGCCAGCGTCGCACCTTCGTTGGAGCAGTTCCTCGAAACGGAGTTGTTGATCGGGCCGCAGCTGTCGCAGACGGAGGACCATGCGGAGGGGCGTGCTGCTTTCGGGGAGAAGCGCAAGCCGAAGTTCGTGGGGCGCTAGTAACCCGGCGGGCGCTTGTTTCCCTCGGGCTGATCCTGCGTCGTGCGGCGTCGAAGGCCGGTGGCTCCGTTGAAACTCGTTGGTCAGGCATCGGAGCCATTGCAGGGCACGCGAACTCCCCGGATCCGGCGCAGTGCAGGACCAGGAGGGGACACAGTCCGGCTCAGCGACATCAGGAGGAGGCGCGGACGCAGTGCCATCACGGGCAACGGTTCTCATCCGCGCCGGGGGACAGTCGCCGAGCCGGACTGTCCCCTCCTGGTCCGGGCCACAGGGCGCACGTCAAACCGTACTCGCACCCCCCAGCACCACCGTGCTCTGGCTGGACAAGACTCCGCCATTCCCGTGCGCGATCGCGGTATCACACCCTGGCACCTGCCGCTGCCCGCACTCCCCCCGCAACTGCCGCACCGCCTCCATCAGCACGAACAGCCCGTACATCCCCGGATGGCAGTACGAGAGCCCGCCGCCGTTGGTGTTGACGGGCAGCCGTCCCCCGGGGGCGATCGCTCCCTCGCTCACGAAACGGCCGCCTTCGCCCTTCGGGCAGAAGCCCAGGTCCTCCAGGAACAGCAGCGTCGTGATCGTGAAGGCGTCGTAGACCTCGACCACGTCGATGTCCTCGGGCTTCAGTCCGGCCATCGCATAGGCCTGCGCACCGGAGATGGCCGCGCCGGTGACCGTGAGGTCCGGCATGCTGCTGATGTTCTGGTGGCTGATGTTCTCGCCCACGCCCAGCACGTAGGCCGGCGGCTTGCGCAGCGTCTTCGCGCGCGCCGCGGACGTCATCACCAGCGCGCCGCCGCCGTCGGTGACCAGGCAGCAGTCGCGCACCGTCAGCGGATGGCTCACCATGCGCGCCTTCAGAACGTCCTCCACGGTCAGCGGCGTCTTCTCCCACGCCGCCGGATTCATCAGCGCCCACTGGCGCGCGGCGACGGCGATCTGGGCGAGCTGCTCGCGCGTGGTGCCGTACTGGTGCATGTGGCGCGAGGCCGCAAGGGCGTAGGCGCTGGCCGGCGTCACCGGCCGGTACGGTGTCTCGTAGGGGTTGAACTCGCGCGGCGCCGTGTTCTTGCGGCCGGCACTGCGCTGCGTGCTGCCGTAGGCGATCACGGCCACTTCGCACAGCCCCGCCTCGATCGCCGCCTGCGCGTGCGCCACGTGCGTCATGAAGGAGGAGCCACCCATCATCGTGCAGTCCTGGTAGCGCGGCTTGAGCTGCAGGTATTCGCACAGGGCGGTGCTGGGCATGCGGCTCTGGCCGGCGGCGGCGAACACGCCGTCCACGTCGGCCAGCGCGAGGCCGCAGTCGGCCAGCGCGCGGTGCACGCCCTGGGCCATGAGGTCAACGACGCTCATGCCGCCGGCGACTTCGCCCAGGTCCGATTCGGCCACGCCGACGATGGCGGCGGCGCCGCGGGTGAGGGTGGCCTTCATGCGTTCTCCACGGGATCGAACACGGGATAAGGGCCTTCGTCCCCTTCCGCCGGGTGCACGCGCACCTTCACGCGCAGGCCGATGCGGACCTGCTCCGCGGGCATGCCCTCGACTCGGCTCATGAGGCGGAAGCCCTCGTCCATGTCGACCAGCACCACGTTGTACGCGGGCTCGCCCTTGGGCGCGATCGTCGTCACGGCGTACACCGTGCCCAGGCCGCGGCTGGTGGCCCAGCGCAGTTCGCCGCGGTATCCGTTCGGCGCTCCGACGCGCGGGTAGAACAGCGCGCGGCCGTCGGCGTCGACCTGGTACGCCAGTTCGCCGCGCGCGAGGAAGGCGCGGTACTGTTCGAGGGGCGACTGCGGGAGCGGCGCCGCCAGCGAAGAGGGGAGTTCGTTCATGGTCATCGGGCCTGCCGGGCGATCAGCGCGTCGACGGCGATGATGCGTTCGCCGGCGCAGATCAGGGGATTGACGTCGAGCTCCGAGATGCGATCGCGCTGGTCGGCCGCGAACTCCGAGATGCGGGCGATGGTGTCCGCCAGACGCTCCAGGTCCACCGGCTCGGAGCCGCGGAAGCCCTGCAGCGCCCGCTGCGCCTTCAGCTCGCCGAGCATCTTGCGCGCCTCGCGCGGGCCCACCGGAGCGAGCCGCACGGCCGTGTCCTTCAGCAGTTCCACGAAGACGCCGCCCAGGCCTACGACGACCATGGGACCGAACTGCGGATCGACGCGCGCGCCCACCATGATCTCGGTGCCCTGGGGCACCATGGGCTGCACCAGCACGCCGGTGATGCGCGGCGCCGGCGTCACCGCCTGCGCGTTGCGCATCACTTCCTCGTAGGCGCGGCGCACTTCGGCTTCGCTGCGCACGTTCAGCCGGATCACGCCGGCTTCGGTCTTGTGCGGGATGTCGGGCGATTCGACCTTCAGCACCACGGGCATGCCGACCTGCGTCGCGGCCCGCACGGCTTCCTCGCTGCCGTGGGTGAGGAGGTCGCGCACCACGGGGACGCCGTAGGCCGCCAGGACTTCCTTGCCTTCGCGCTCCGTGAGCGTGGCGTTGGGCGAGGCGGCGATCAGGGCCGCGGCGACGTCGCGCGCGCCGGCGGGAGACACGCGCGCTTCGCGCTGCGCCTGCGTCGACAGCCAGTCGGCCCGCCGGTGCCAGGCCGCCAGCGCCGCCATGCAGTGGTTCATGGAGCGGAAGGTGGCCACGTTCAGGTTCTGCTCGCTCTCGATGGCACCGGGCCCTTCCAGGTGCTGCGTGAGCCAGACGTTGCACGCGACCTTGCCGTGCTTCGCGGCGGCCCTGCCGAGGATCTCGATGCGGGCGGTGGCCGGTGCGTAGGCGTAGGTGTGCGGCACGACCAGCGCGCCGTAGCGCGGGTCCGCCATCAGCGCCTCGAAGCACTCGTTCAGGTGCTGCGGGGTGGACAGCACCTGCGCCGTCATGTCGCAGGGGTTGCCAGGCGCGCCGTATTCGGGGATCAGGCGCTCCAGCACCGCCATGGTTTCCTCGCCGGGATGCGGCAGGTCCACGCCGTGCAGTTCGGCCTTGTCGGCCAGCATGATGCAGGCACCGCCGGAGACGGCGGCCACGGCCACGCCGCGCGCCTGCGGCGGCGGTGCCTTGGCGAAGAAGGAGCAGGTATCGAGCAGTGCCTCCACTTCGTCGACCATGATCACGCCGGCGCGCTCGAACGCCGCCCGATACGCCGCCTGCGAACCGGCAACGGAGCCGGTGTGCGAAACCGCCGCCTGCGCACCGCGTTCGCTGGTGCCCAGCTTGTGCACCACCAGCGGCTTGCCGGCTTCGTTGCACAGGGCCGCGGCGGCGAGGAAGCGCGAAGGATCCGACATGCCCTCGAACACGCAGGCGATCGCCTTGCACGACGGATCGGCCGCGAGGTACGCGACCTGGTCCGCGACGTCGACGTCGCTCGCGTTGCCGCAGGTGAGCAGGTGGCTCAGCGCGGTGCCGTGCTCCTGTGCCTGCGCGAGCGCCGCGCCCACCGCGCCGGACTGGCTCACCAGGCCGATGGCGCCGGGCCGCGGCGCGCCCTTGTACGAAGCCGTGCCGAAGGTGCCGATCACCCCCAGCCCGTAGTTCATGAAGCCGACGCAGTTGGGCCCCAGCAGGCGCATGCCGGCTTCCTGCGCGATGCGCACCAGCCGCTGCTGCTGCGCGACGCGTTCCGGGATCGCCGTCTCGCCGAAGCCCGAGGAGAACAGCACGACGCCGCCGACCCCTCGCTGCGCGCATTCGGCAACGATCGCCTCCACCGCGTCGCGCGGCACGGCGATGAAGACGCAGTCCGGCGTTTCCGGCAGGGCCGCGATCGATGGGTAGCAGGGTTGCTCGCCGATGCGCTCGTATTTCGCGTTGACCATGTACACGGGGCCGGCGAAGCGGCCGGGGCCCGCGATGTTGGCGTAGGTGATGGAGCCGAAGGAGGCCGGGTTGGTCGACACGCCGACCACGGCGATGCTGCGCGGCGCGAAGGTGCGCGCCAGTTCCTCGGGGCGGTACAGGGGGCGGGGTGCGGAGGCGGTCATGCGGCGACGCTGCGGATCAGAATTTCCTGGCCAGGCCCAGCTCGGTGATGAGCGGTGCCCACTTGTCGTATTCGGCCCGGATGAAGCGGCCCAGGTCCTGCGGGCTGCCGCCGCGGCGCACCACGCCTTGCTGCATGGCCTTGGCCGCGAAGTCCTTGCTCGCGAGGATCTCGTTGATGGTCTTGTTCAACTTGTCCACGGTGGCCGCCGGCGTGCCCGTCGGGGCGACGAGGCAGTACCAGGCATAGGCGTCGAGGTTGTAGCCGGCTTCCTTGAGCGAGGGGACCTGCGGCATCTGCTCGAGGCGCTTGTCGTCGAACACGCCCAGCACGCGCAGCTTGCCGCTTTGCGTGTGCGGCATCGCCAGCGTGAGGGAGCCGACGTACACATCCACCTGGTCGCTCAGCAGGGCCTGGATGGCCAGCGGGTCGCCGGTGTACGGCACGTGGGTGGTGCTGATGCCGGCCGCCTTGTCCAGCATCACGCCGGCCAGGTTGGTGATGTTGCCGGCGCCGACCGAGGCGCGGTTGATCTTGCCGGGGTGGGCCTTGGCATAGGCGACGTATTCCTTGAGGTCCTTGAACGGGGCGTCGGCGCGCGCGATCAGGATGCTGGGCTGGTAGCCGATGTGCGAGACGGGCGTGAAGGCCTTGAACGGGTCGTAGCTCATCTTCTCGAACAGCACCACGTTGTTGGCCAGCGTGCTGTTGGAGCCCATGAAGAGCGTGAGGCCGTCCGGCTTGGCGCGGGCCACGGCATCGGCCGCGATCATGCCGGAGGCGCCCGGCTTGTTGTCGACGATGGTCTGGATGCCGCGCTTCGTCATCTCGTCGGCGATGGCGCGCACGTAACTGTCGGTGGCGCCGCCGGCATTAAAGGGCACGACGATGCGCGTGACCTGCGCCGTGGCGGCGACCGAGGCGAAGAGGGTGGCGGCGACGAGCAGGGGCCGCAGGAAGCGCTGGAAAACCATGGGCAAGTGTCTCCGGGATGGATGGGCGGAACCGCAGAGTTCCGCTGTGTGGACGCGAATCCATTATGGCATCGGTGGCGGACGACGGCAAGCGAAGTTCCGTTTGACGAACCGAGTTCCACGTGCAAGAATCCGATCCACTTTTCAGCCAACCCCGGACACCCCCATGAGCACTGACAGCTGGGAGCTTCCCGAAGAACTCCGCCAGATCCAGGACACCGTGGCTCGCTTCATGGCCGCGGAAGTCAAGCCCGCCGAGGACAAGCTGCCCCACGACGCCTACGAACTGCCCGCCGACGCGCTGGACCGCGTGCAGACCAAGGCGCGCCAGATCGGCCTGTGGTGCGTGCGCTCCCCGGCCGAATACGGCGGCGCCGGCCTGAGCCTGCTGGGCCAGGCGGTGGTGGCGGAGGAAGCGGCCAAGTGCCGCATGGGCGCCTACGTGCCCGCCTGCGGCGCCTTCGGCGCGGATCCCCCGAACGCCATCTGGCTCGGCACCAAGGACCAGATCGAGCGCTACGGCATCCCGGGCATCCGGCAGGGCAAGAAGATCTACTTCGCGATCAGCGAGGCTTCCGGCGGCGCCGACCCGGCCCGCTCGATCCGCGCGCGCGCCGTGCGCAAGGGCGACAAGTACATCCTCAACGGCAGCAAGATGTGGATCACGGGCGCCCAGGGCGCCGACTGGGGCATCGTGTTCGCGCGCACCGGCGAGCAGGGCGACCGCGGCGGCATCACGGCCTTCATCGTCAAGGGCAATCCGGAAGGCATGAGCCTCAAGAAGATCCCGGTGATCCGGTCCTACGCGCCCTACGAGATCACGTTCAAGGACGTCGAGATCCCGGTGGAAGACCGCCTGGGCGAGGAAGGCCAGGGCTTCGCGATCTGCGAGAAGTGGCTGGTCGAAGGCCGCATCCCCTACGCCGCCGGCACGATCGGCGTGGCGCAGGCGGCGCTGCAGATCGCGATCGACTGGGCCAAGGAGCGCGAGACCTTCCGCAGCAAGCTGGCCGACAAGCAGGCCATCCAGTGGATGGTCGCCGACAGCGAAATGGAACTGCGCGCCGCCCGCCTGCTGACATGGCAGGCCGCGTGGATCGCCGACCTGGGCCGCGGCGACCTGAAGATCGCCTCGTCGATCGCCAAGGTGACGGCCACCGAGACGGCCGGCCGCGTGGTGGACCGCGCGATCCAGATCCTGGGCGGCCTCGGCGTCTCGCAGGAACTTCCGCTGGAGCGCTGGTACCGCGAGTTGCGCATCAAGCGCATCGGCGAGGGCCCCTCCGAAGTGCACCGCATGGTGCTGGCCCGTCACCTCCTCGGCAGCCGCTAAGGAACATCCATGTCGATCGATCTGGCCGTGCTCGATGGCGGCATCGCCGTCATCACCATCAACCGCCCCGAGAAGCGCAACGCGCTGGATGCGGAGCACTACCAGGCGCTGTCCGAGGCCTGGACGCGCGTGCGCGACGACGACGCGATCCGGGTCGCCATCGTCACGGGCGCGGGCGACAAGGTGTTCAGCGCCGGCGCCGACCTGAAGTCCTGGATCGGCCGCAAGGCGCCGATGTCCGAGCTGTGGCAGACGCAGAAGGGCATGCTGCTCAATCGCGGGATGGAGATCTGGAAGCCGGTGATCGCCGCCATCAACGGCCACTGCCTGGCCGGCGGCATGACGCTGATGCTGGCCACCGACCTGCGCGTGACGGCCTCGCATGCGACCTTCGCGCTCAGCGAAGTCAAGCGCGGCATCATCCCGGCCAACGGCGGCACGCAGCGGCTGCCGGCGCAACTGCCGCACGCGATCGCCATGGAGATGCTGCTGATCGGCGACGCGATCGACGCCGAGACGGCGGCGCGCTGGGGGCTGGTGAACCGCGTGGTTCCCGGCGACCAGGTCATGGCGACCGCGCTCGACCTGGCGCGCCGCGTCGCGGCGAATGCGCCGCTGGCGGTACAGGCGATCAAGGAACTCGCGCTGCGCAGCCAGCAGGACGGCCTGGCCGCCGGCCTGCGCTTCGAGCAATTCGTGCAGAAGGCGCTGCAGGGCAGCGAAGACGCGGCCGAGGGCAAGCAGGCCTTCGCCGACAAGCGCGAGCCGCGCTTCACGGGGAACTGAGATGGCGGGCCTGAGCGGACGGCACGTCATCGCCGGCATCGGCCACACGGCCTTCGGCAAGCTCCCCGGCAGCGACACCGTGTCGCTGAACGTGGAGGCCTGCCGCAACGCGCTGGCCGACGCGGGCATCGACAAGTCGGTCGTCGACGCCGTCTTCGTCAAGGTGCCGAGCTCCGCGCACCAGTTCATGTACGGCCAGAAGGTGGCCGAGGCCCTGGGCATCATGCCGCGCATCGGCGGCGCCTGGGACCAGGGCGGCGCGGCGAACATCACCCTGCTGTCCTTCGCCATCATGGCCATCGAGGCTGGCCAGTGCGAGGTGGCGCTGGTCTGCTACGCCGATACGCCCCGCACCGGCAACCGCGGGCATTTCGGCCGCCCGCGCGGGGACGACGCCGCCTACGGCTGGTTCTCCACCGCTGCCGGCTACGCGATGGTGCATCGCCGGCACGAGATCGAATACGGCACCCGGCCCGAGGCCTTCGCCGCGGTGGCGATGGCGTGCCGCAAGCACGGTGCCGCCAACCCGCACGCGCAGCTGCGCGCGCCGCTGGACATGGACCAGTACATGGCTTCGCCGTGGGTGGTGGAGCCGCTGCGGCGCGACGACTGCGCGCTGGTGTCCGACGGCGGCGCCGCGCTGGTCGTGATGAGTGCCAAGCGTGCCCGCGAACTCGGCGTGGCGCAGCCGGTGCCGGTGCTCGGTTTCGGCCAGGGCCACACCTCCTTCGAGCTGCCGCAGCGCGCCACGCTCACGTCCACCGAGGCAGCGCGTTCCGGCCAGACCGCTTTCGAGATGGCGGGCGTGAAGCCGCGGGACATCGACGTCGCCCAGCTCTACGACTGCTTCACCATCACCGTGCTCATGACGCTGGAGGACTACGGCTTCTGCCGCAAGGGCGAGGTCGGCGCCTTCGTCGCCGATGGCGCGATCGAGCACGGCGGGCGGCTGCCGATCAACACCAGCGGCGGCCTGCTGTCGGAAACCGGCATGCCGGGCCTGCAGCTGGTGATGGAAGGCGTGCGCCAGATGCGCGGCACGGCCACCCTGCAGGTGCCGGGGGCCAGGCTGTGCCTGGTGAGCAACCAGGGCGGGACCATGCACACCCACTCCACCTTGATCCTGGGGAACTGAGATGGAGCTGCCCAAGCCCGAACCCACCGACCTGAGCCGCCCCTTCTGGGACGCGCTGCGCGAAGGCCATCTCGTGATCCAGCGTTGCCGCTGCGGGCATGCCTTCCTGCCGGCGCGCCGGCATTGCCCCCAGTGCCTGCAGCCGGATCCGCAGTGGGAGCGCGCCAGCGGCAAGGGCACGCTGGTGAGCTGGGTCGTGTACCACACGGCCTACCACCCGGCCTTCGAAGCGCGCCTGCCGTACAACGTGGCGCTGGTGCAGCTGGCCGAGGGGCCGCGGCTGCTGACCAACATCGTCGCTGCGAACGCGTCGCTCAACGGAGACGCGCCCGTTGAACTGAAGATCGAGTGGGAAGGCGAGACCGCGCTGGCGCGGTTCCGCCTGGCGCCCTGAAAGTCGGGAATGACCGACCACACCGAAGGAAACCTGCATGCGTGAAGCCGTCTTCGTCTCCACCGCCCGCACGCCCCTGACCAAGGCGCACCGCGGCGAATTCAACGTGACGCCGGGGCCCACGCTCGCGGCCTTCGCCGTGCGAGCGGCGGTGGAGCGCGCCGGCATCGACCCGGGCCGGATCGAGGACGTGATCCTCGGCTGCGGCAACCCCGAGGGCCGCATGGCGCGCAACATCGGCCGCCAGGCCGCGATCCGCGCCGGCCTGCCCGTGAGCGTGGCGGGCACCACCGTCAGCCGCTTCTGTGCGTCCGGCCTGCAGGCGATCGCCGAAGCGGCCGGCCGCATCGTCCTGGACGGCGAGGCCGCCATCGTGGCCGGCGGCGTCGAGAGCATCTCGGGGCTGAAGCCGCCGGTGGCCGGCGCCGAAGGCGGCAGCGATCCGTGGATCGTGGAGCACAAGCCCGAGCTGTACCTGGCGATGATCGACACGGCCGACATCGTGGCGCAACGCTACGGCATCAGCCGCGAGGCGCAGGACCGCTTCTCGGCACAGAGCCAGCGCCGCACGGAAGAAGCCCAGGAAGCCGGGCGCTACCGCGACGAGATCGTGGCCGTGACGACCACGATGGCCGTTGCCGACAAGGCCACCGGCGCGCTCACGCTGCGCGAGGTGACGGTGGACCGCGACACCTGCAACCGCCCGGGCACCACCTACGAAGCACTCGCCAGGCTCGAGCCGGTGAAGGGGCCGGGCAAGTTCATCACCGCCGGCAATGCGTCGCAGCTGTCGGACGGCGCTTCGGCGTGCGTGATGATGGAGCGCCAGGCCGCCGAGCGCGCCAACCTGCAGCCGCTGGGCGCCTTCCGCGGCTTCGCGGTGGCGGGTTGCGAGCCCGACGAGATGGGCATCGGGCCCGTATTCGCCGTGCCCAAGCTGCTCGCGCGCCACGGCCTGGAGGTGCGCGACATCGGCCTGTGGGAACTGAACGAAGCCTTCGCCTCGCAGGCGATCCACTGCCGCGACCAGCTGGGCATCCCCGACGAACTGCTCAATGTCGACGGCGGCTCGATCGCCATCGGCCATCCCTTCGGCATGACGGGTGCGCGCCTCGCGGGCCACGTGCTGATCGAAGGCCGCCGCCGCGGCGTGAAGTACGCGGTGGTCACCATGTGCATCGCCGGCGGCATGGGGGCGGCCGGCCTGTTCGAGATCTTCTGAGCCATGCAACGCAAGGTGGCCGCCTCCGACGCCAGGCGGTCCTGCGGCAACGAAACCTACCCAGCGAGGAAC
>NZ_JBBKTQ010000021.1:0-97911 GCF_037890035.1 Ramlibacter sp. AN1133 | reverse complement strand
GAACGCAAAGCTGTCCAGGCCAGCGGCAGCAAGGATCTTCACCAGTTGGCGTCGCATCATGTCGCCGGTGCCCCTTCTCTCGCAAGGCTGCAACCCATGGTGCTCAGACCGATCGCGTGAGTCCGCCGTCCACGCGCAGGTTCTGTCCCGTGATGTAGGCGGCACCGTCGGAGGCAAGGAACGAAATCGTCGCCGCGATCTCCTCGCTCTTTCCGTATCGCTGCATCGGGACGGTCTGGCGTCGCGCATCGGTGGCGGGAAGGCTGTCGATCCATCCGGGAAGAACGTTGTTCATCCGGACATTGAACGACGCGTGCGTGTCGCTGAAGATCTTCGTGAAGGCGGCCAGGCCCGCCCGGAAGACAGCGGACGTCGGAAACTGCTCGGTGGGCTCGAAGGCCCATGCCGAGGAGATGTTGATGATCGCGCCTCCTTGTTGCGCCTTCATCATCGGCGCGACCAGCCGCGTCGCCCGGATCACGTTGAGCAAGTAGGTGTCCATGCCTCTGTGCCAGTCCTCGTCCGAGATGTCGAGGATCGGCCCCCGCGGGCCGTGGCCCGCACTGTTCACGAGCACGTCGATCCGGCCCCACCGTGCCATCGCGAGGCCGACGAGTTCACCCAGGGCCTGCGTGGACTGGTTGGAGCCGGTGACACCCACTCCTCCCAGTTCGCGCCCGAGCGCCTGCCCTTTGCCAGATGCCGACATGACGCCCACCAGGAAGCCATCCGCCGCCAGCCGGCGCGCGGCGGCGGCACCCATGCCGCTCCCGCCGGCGGTGATCAAGGCGACCCGTTTTGTCATGTCACTGTCCTTCCCAGGTTACCGCCCCGGCAGGAAGATGCGAGGCGGCCGCCTCGTCAGCTTACCCGCCCTTTCCTCCTTCAACCACGGTAGGGCCGCTTGTGGCCGATTTCTGCCTTGTCTTCAAGGTACTCCGCTCCCCCGACCTGCTCCTGTTATTCGGGAGCACTCGCGCCCTGCCCGTTCGGCCTCGGAACGGCGCTCGTCTGAGGTAGCCCCCCGTCGGTCGAGTGGGTCGGGCCTGCTGTTTCCGCTTCGCAGCGGTTGCGGCAGTCCGATGTCGCGAACTGGCGGGCGGGTTTGCCGCACGAACTTGACGTTCGACAAGTACGGCTCCCCAACACTCGGCGCGTCAGCTCCGAGCCGTCATGGCATGTTGTTGATAGCGGCACCTGCGTTCCGCCGTTGGATCACCTGCAGCGACTCAGTTACCCAAGCTTGTGGAGGTCGTCGCCGTGTGCCCAAGGTAGAGTTCGAGGTCCAGCAGTGTGCCCCGGCCTCTTAGGGAGCGCTTCTGATACTAACGGGGAGGCGTATGCATATCAAACACGTCGATGTAGGTAACTTCAGGAAGCTCCAAGCCGTTCACATCGACTTCGCTGAAGAAACAACAATCTTCGTTGGGGCCAACAATAGCGGTAAGACCTCTGCGATGGTCGCGCTACGGCGGTTTCTCGTTGAACGGTCCGACTTTTCGATCAACGACATCACGCTCACACATTGGGCGCAGCTCGATGCGGTTGGAGCTTCTTGGGAGAAGGCTACAGCAGGCGAGGAAGCCGTGCCTTTCGATTGGGGGAAGGCGCTTCCCTTCGTCGATGTCTGGCTCAGTGTGCCGTCGCACGAACTTCACTACGTTCAAAAGCTGTTGCCGACCCTGGACTGGGATGGGTCCAGTATTGGAGTTCGCCTTCGCTACGAACCGAAGGATGTGCCCGCTCTTAAGCAGGAGTACTTGGCCGCCAAGGCGGCTGCTGCGGCTGTAATGGCCGTGGCTGATGCGCCCAAACCGACCAGCGGTCTGGCTCCGGGCGAGCCGGGAGCCGCAGCGGCAGTGGGGATGAAAGCCGGACCTGAATTCGCACTCTGGCCCCGGTCAATGATGGACTTCTTGTCGCGCCGCCTGCGTGCGAACTTTGAGGTTCGCGCCTATCTACTGGATCCTTCCAAGCTTGTCGCGTCGAAGGACGGCCTCGCCACACCGCAAAGCCTGCCCGCCGACAGCGAACCAATTGAAGGCGATCCATTCAAGGGCCTTATCCGCATCGATGAGATCAGTGCGCAACGCGGATTTGGGTTTGCGCCGCAAACCGCCTCGCGGGGCGATGATCGGGGAGACGATCAGGCCGAGCATCGATCCGGAAGAAAGTTGTCGAGTCAGCTTCGGTCTTACTACACGCAGCACCTCGACCCGTTCGATACGCCCGAGCCCAAGGACCTGCAGGCCTTGCAGGCCCTGCATGAAGCGCAAACCGCTTTTGGAGAGCGTCTTGCGGACTCCTTTTCCGTCGCCCTTAAGGAACTCGAGGACATCGGCTACCCGGGGGTCACCGATCCAAAACTCAGCATCTCAGCCAAGATCAAGCCTATCGACGGTCTGAACCACGGATCCGCGGTGCAGTACCTGGTCCCGACGAACCTCTCAGGCCCCGAAACTGTTCATCGCCTGCCGGAGGATTCGAACGGGCTCGGTTATCAAAACTTGGTCTCAATCGTGTTCGCCTTGATGAGCTTTCGCGACAAGTGGATGAAGGTGGGCAAGGCAGGAAGTACTACATCCGCCGAGGATGCGCTCATCCCGCCTCTGCATCTTGTTTTGATCGAGGAACCCGAGGCTCACTTGCATGCACAGGTGCAGCAGGTCTTCATCAAACAGGCCTATGACGTTCTGCGTAAGCATGACAAGCTGAAAGGCTCAAAGGATCTGAGAACACAGCTCGTAGTCAGCACGCATTCCAGTCATCTTGCGCACGAAGCAGACTTCGCGTCGCTGCGCTATTTCCGAAGACTCCCAGCTCCGGCAGTTGCCGGCGCCGTCCCAGTCTCATCCGTCGTCAATCTCTCCGAGATTTTCGGCGCCGAGGACCAGACGGACCGGTTTGTCAAACGCTACCTGAAAGCGACGCATTGCGACCTGTTCTTCGCGGACGGAGCCGTTCTGGTCGAGGGCCCGGCTGAACGGATTCTGATCCCTCATCTTGTCCGCGCTCGCAAGGAGTACGAGTACCTCAATCGTTGCTACATCACTTGGCTCGAGATCGGGGGCAGCCACGCGCATCGGCTGAAGTCCCTCCTGCTCCATCTTGGACTCAACACGCTGATCGTTACCGATATTGATGCGAAGGACGGGGCCTCGGGAAAGGTTGCCATCCCAAAGCGCGGGGCTGGTCTGAAAGCGCGAAATGAGACGTTGAAGACGTGGATTCCCGCCGAGGAATCCTTCGACATCCTTCTCGACAAGAAGGCCGAAGAGATTGTCTACGCTGACCCGAGCGGCTACGCGATCCGTGTTGCCTATCAGCAGCCAATCGCGGTGAACTACAAATCGCCGGGGGAAGTTGAGGCGCTTGCCAACACGTTCGAAGACGCCATCATCTACGAGAACATTCCCATATTCGACAAGCTCGCCGGAACGGGTCTCATCGCAAGTTTCCGCAAGGCACTCGCAGACAGCAAAGATGTCGGTGAACTCGCCGAGGCTTGTGCCGCTGCTCTTGGAAGCGGCAACAAGGCGGAATTCGCGCTCGACCTCTTGTACAGCGACGAGATCGATGGTCTCAAGGTCCCGGCGTACATCCACACCGGTCTGGCCTGGTTGGAGGGGCAACTGAAGCGCAAAGAGCAGGACATGGCGGGCGAGCCTATGGTGGCGGCATGATGGCTGCTCCCGACGCCTTTGACGACGACATCGACAGCGTCGTCGACGTAGAGATCGCGGCTTGTCTCGATCTCGCCGCGCCGCGCAGTTTCTTCCTCTTCGCCGGCGCTGGCTCCGGCAAGACGAGATCACTGGTGACAGCGCTACAGCATGTTCAGCGTAGCCTCGCTAGCTCGCTGAGGATCAAGGGGCAACGCGTTGCCGTCATTACCTTTACCAACGCGGCTAGTGACGAAATCAAACGACGCTTGATGTTCGACCCGCTGATCGACGTACGGACGATCCACAGCTTCGCGTGGTCGCTGATTGAGGGGATGAACCGCGACATCCGCGAATGGATTCGCGCCGACCTGATTGCGGATATCGCTGATCTCCAGACCAAGGAAGCCAAAGGACGGAAGGGGACGGACGCGTCCGAGACGAGACTCCGGAAGATTGCTTCAAAGACCAAACGGCTTCACGGACTCGACGGCATCAAGCGCTTCGTGTACAGCCCAACCGGAGACAATCGCACACGCGATGCGCTCAATCACGCCGAGGTCTTGCAGCTAACGTCGCATTTCCTGAAGACAAAGGCAGCGATGCAGAGCATCTTGGTTGGTCGGCACCCGGTCCTGCTGATTGATGAAAGTCAGGACACAAACAAGCATCTGATCGATGCGCTCTTTTTGGTTCAGGCGGCGCACAAAGAAAGGTTTATCCTCGGCCTGCTCGGCGACATGATGCAGCGCATCTACAACGACGGCAAGGATGGTCTCGGACAGAACCTTCCCCCAGACTGGGCGACTCCCAGCAAGAAATTGAACCATCGTTGTCCGAAGCGCATCGTGAGACTGATCAACAAGGTCAGAAGCACTGCCGACACACAGCAGCAGAGGCCTCGCTCCGATGCCGCCGAGGGCTTCGTTCGTTTGTACCTGCTGCCGAACGATGCAGACGAGAAGGGGAAGCAGGCTGCCGAGCGAGCCGTCGCACGGCATATGTGTAGGGTTACGGGCGATGACATGTGGAACACTCCCAACGCGGTTAAGACCCTGACGCTGGAACATCGCATGGCGGCGTTGCGAATGGGTTTCCTGGACATGTTTGTTCCCCTTTACGAGGTCGAGAGCTGGCGCACCAGTTTTCTTGAAGGAACACTCCCCGCGTCACGTTTTTTTGCCGAGGACGTTCTTCCCCTCATTGCTGCGAAACGAGCAGAGGATCGGTTCGCGATCGCACGCATCTCCAAGGCTCTGTCGCCGTTGCTGACACCCGAAGCGTTGCGGGCGGCGGATGACAAGCACAAGCAGCTTCAGAAGGTCTCGGCGGCCATCGATGAATTGATGTTGCTGTGGAAGGACGACGCTGATCCCACGCTTTCACAAGTGCTCCGCTGCATCGCGCGAAGCAATCTGCTGGTGATCCCGGAAGTCTTGCAAGCGCCTGCGCATCAGGGCGAAGGAACGGCTGCGATCGCCGCGGGTGACGAGGAATCGGATCGTCACATTGAGCGAGTGGCGGCGATCGAGAAGTTTCTGGCAGCACCGTTCTCACAGGTCGAGCCCTTTGCAATGTATCTGGCAGGGAAAGCGCACTTTGACACCCATCAGGGTGTTAAGGGGCTTGAGTTCGACAGGGTAATGGTCATCATGGACGACGCAGAGGCACGGGGTTTTCTTTTTAAGTACGAGGATTTGTTCGGCGGAAAGGCAGCAGGAGACAAGACAGTAGAAGCCACTCGACGGCTGTTCTACGTCACGTGCAGTCGCGCCAAGGGCAGTCTCGCGTTAGTCGCCTACACCAGCGCTCCTGACCGTGTCCGTCGCTTCGTAGTTCAGGAGGGATGGTTCGAGGAGAATGAGGTTGTCGTCGGCGTCCCGGGTTAATCGCGGAGTCCGTTTAGTCGCTGGTGTGAGCACCAGGTCAGCCCACTAACGCGCGCTTCCGCCCCAACCGCGGGCGCTCGACGTTTGCGTCGCCCGATGTTAGGTAACGGCGACCGCCGTCACTAGGCGGTCCAGCCTGGCCGACCGCACCCAGTCTCGAGCGGCCCCTCAGACGCTCGCTCCGAAGCTGATCGCCAGCCCCACGCTAGGACATCACCCGGCCGCGCCGCACACGCACGGCTGGGCCTTCCCCAGTGCGATCGTCCTTGCGCCGATCAGTGCGGCCGGACTCGTGGCGCTTGTCCACGTCGCAGCCTTCGTGCCAATATAGCTTGCGACACGTCAATGCTTCTTCGTGAACTCGAAGGCTTGCACTAGAATCGCAGCCGTGCGCTAGTCGGCGCCTGCTGCCCACCAAAGGCCCACCCGGTTCGCTGGGACGACTTCTTTCGGCATCGTTCGATCCCCATTCCATGTTGGGCGGAGGACGGCAGTGGGCACCGTACGTCTCCGCTCCAGACCTGGAGTGCGACTTTGAACCATATCCCCACGACGGCGACTGCCGTCCAGAAGCTGAAGCGCCTAGCCAAGAACCGGCGCAAGTCGTCCGGCGAATCTCTTGCAGCCGCTCAGGACGCAGCAGCGCGCGAACACGGCTATCGGGACTGGAAGCACGTCACAGTGTGCCTCGCGACTACCGCTGCCGCCAAAGGCAGTTCCGATTACTTGCCCGACGCGGTGGGCGCCTTTCTTTCAGAGCGGCAGAAAGTGCAGCCAGCCGCACCGGCGACTGCCCAAACCATCGCCAAGGGCTTGGTGTTCGCGATGGACATCAAAGACGCGGACAACGTTCGGCCTGAAAGCACCCCCCAGATTCACGAGTGCCATGACGCCACACCATTCTTGGCAGGTGACATCTGGCGGGCCGTACTCCGGCACGAGCGAGAAGAGGGACTGTCCAAGGAAGATGACAGTCTCGAGCCGGACAAGGAGCTCCAACAGTTCCTCGACGAGATCGGAAACTACCGGTTCTTCAGGTACTCGGGGCCTACGGTCCCAAAGAATCTGGACGATGCGTTCGCAGGCCCTTTCCGCGACTTCTTCTTCCCGCCTACGCACGTATGGATTGAAGGCAGATTCTTCGACATGGCCGACGAGCGCGAGGTGCGCGTCGACGGCAGAGTGGCTTACTCGACGTCGCCCGGTCATTCCGGCGCTCCGGTAAGCGCAAAGCATTCGACGACAGGGACGTCGCCCAGTGGCCGGATGACGTCTCGGCCAGAGCCCGCTTCCGTCGTGGCTCGCTTGGATGTGCGCAAGCTCCAACCGAGTCTCTATGAGTACATCGTCTCGCACTCGGGACAGGAGCTTTTCTCGAACGCGGGCTTCTCCTCCATCGCGGACGCACTGCGCGAGGCTGCTGATGTGACCGGCTCCATACGCGGTTACGAGGTCGCGTATGCCGGCCTCGTTGCAGGCACTTACCCCGTCGAAGAACTGGCCTCAATAGCCGACCAGGTTGCACAACGGGCCGTTGACATGGCAGCTTCTTTAGGTCGGTAGTAGAAGTGGAGCGGTCCGTTCAGGATCGTCGCTCGTCGGCTTGGACCCGCCGCCCGCTGAAGACAGCTTCCAAGCAACACCGGTCGCTCGCTGCGAATGTCGGCCGATGTCAGGTATCGGCGACCGCCGCCAACCTAACCGGCTGCACCCAGTCTGAGCCGCCATCGGGGGCGGGAAGCCGGCCCACTGTTTCATAGCGCGACGTCCGCTAGTGGCGACAAGGCTCCAGAGAAGTACGTTGCCGAAGAACATCCCTGCCCCGCTCCAGCCGCTCCCGATAACGGCTACCTGTCGGGAGCGCTTAGAGCCCCGTCAATACCACAGTGGACTGGTTATGGCCGACTCCGGCCTTCACTTGGATCAAATGGCGCGTACACACGGCGCATAGCGTTTGCTATACACTGACGACCATGAAGTCGACACAACTGCCTCCCGTACGCGTCGAGCTCGCAGTTCGCCAGGAGATCGAAAGCTGCCTGCGAGACGGCGAGACCCTGTCCCAGTTCATCGAGAAATCAGCTGTCGAGGCGGCACGTGCGCGCAAGAGTCAGCAGGAGTTCCTCGCGCGTGGCCGAGCCTCGCTTGTGCAAGCGCAGCGTGACGGGGAGTTCTACCCTGCTGCCGATGTTCTCGGTGAGATGCGTGCCCGACTTGAAAAGCGGATGGAAAAGAAGAAGCAGGCCTCGAAGGCACTGTGACCTACCAAGTGCTGCTCACACGGGAAGCGAAGGACGACTTGCGGCGCCTAGAAGAGTTCCTCGAGGCAGCCGCAATCGAGTCGGGGGATTTCGACCTTCCCCTTCGGGCTGTCGACACGATCCTGGAGGAATTCGGCGTCCTTGAACGCAACCCGTTCACCTGTAGACGCGCGAGCGATGATCCGTTCGAGCGTGAATTGGTCATCCCCTTCGGCAAGACGGGCTACGTCGCGCTCTTCCGAATCCTGAGCGAACAAGAGGTTGCCGTCACTGCTATCCGGCATCAGCGCGAAGACGACTATCACTGAGGCGTCCAGACGCGCGGGCACTCGCCGGAAGCGGCCGCGGCTGCGTATCCACGGGGCTTACTGACGTCTACGACGGCCGTGAGATAGACGAAGCCACGCGCCATCGGAATGTAGGTCGTGTCAAGAGCCCACACCTGGTTGGAGCGACTGATTGCCATCTTGCGCAGCAGGTACGGGTAGATCTTGTGGCCGGGCGCGCGCTTGCTGGTGCCCGGCTTCAGATCCCTACCAAGCCCCCTGCCCGCTCATGCCGATGGCCGGTTCTCCGCCTTCAGGTAAGGCCGCGCGAAGAGACGGGCCATGCCCAGTGAGTGCCAAGTCTGGATGAGGGCTGCGCCCTCAGATTGCGCCGCCCAGGTGTTGGTCAGAGCCACGTAGGCGGTGGGATCGTCGCGTGCCTCGTTCAGCAAATAGAGCAGGGGCAGGTATTCCTCGTAGCAGAAGATCACCGCCGCCCGGTCTCCCTGGCCCAGGTCCAGCATGTTGCGCGCGCTCCAGTCGGCGATGAAGGTCTCGGTGCTGCGCCAGGGCTTCCACAGCGACAACGGAGCCGGCTGGCGGGCCACGGCCGTCGCGGTGCGTCCGTCCGGATAGAACGCCACGGCTGCATTCAGCATCCTGTTGCCAACCAGCGGTATGTCCATGCCGATGATCTGGGTCCGGCCTTCGCGGCGCGATTCGCGCAGCAGCTCGATCTCGAGCACCGGGTACAGGGCCGGCTCGTAGCGCCCAAGGATGCTTTCCGGCCAGACGACTGTTGCCGGCACCGGGCTCTGGCGGGCCGCTCCCATCCACTGCATGCGAAGCAGCGCGGCTTGTTCGCCGCGCAGCGCGCCCCAGGCCGTGCGCTGCGCGTGGACGCCGGGAACCGTTCCTTCCGGTGGCGGCTGGAAGAGCGCAAGGCCCGCGATGGCAAGGCAGGCCAGCACCGCTAGCAAGGCGCCGCCGCGCAGCCCGCGCGACGACGCCAGCTTGTGGGCTGCGAGAAGCGCGCACGCCGGCAGCCCGAGCGCGATCCCCGCGCCCGCCCAGCCGGTGCCGGGCAGGACAAATCCGGCCGCGATCAGCGGATGGCCCGGAACGCCGATGCACGCAGCCAGGGCCAGCAGCCACGCGCCCGAAATGGCTGCCTGCCTGACCCACAGGTGCGAGGAGCCGCTCCAGCCGCACGACCACACCAGGCCGGCGATGAGGGCATAGGCCGCCACCGCTGCAAGGCCAATGGCCATGTTGCCGTCGAACCAGCTCGCGATGAACGAAGGCGCGAACCGCAACACCCCCAGCGCGTAGCCGAAAGCCACGCAGAAGGCCTGCAGCCTGGATCTGCTGAAGGCCACCAGCAGCGGCAGCGCCAGCGCCAGCACGGGCACCCTGCCCCCGCCCCAGGCGCCCCAGCCCAGCGCCGCACCGGCAGCGACGCCCGCGCACGCGTGAGCCAGCCAGTGGTGCAGCTTGCGCGAGCTTGTCACGGGCAAATTGCGTGCTGGTTACGCTCCGCATGCGCCCGAGCCAGTGCTGGCGGAGCATCCAGCTGCGCGATGCGGTCCATGGCTACGCGGCGCGCTTCACCGTCCTGATCCGCCCCTCCACCTGCGCACCCTCGTACGACTTGATGGCGCCTGCGCTGATGTCGGCCTGCGCCCGAAGGGTCTCGGCCAGGAAGACGGCGCCACCCACTTCCAGCTCGCTCAGCTGGGTGTCAGAGCGGGGGCCCAGGGTGCCGAAGAGATAGGCCTCGCCGTGCGCCGTGATCTTGCCCGCGATGACCCCTTCGGGCATCAGCACGAGCGGTCCATCGGTCACCTCGATTTCTCCTTCCATGCGGCCTTCCACCATCAGGCCGCCCTTGCAATGAAAGGTGCCGGATTGCCGGCAGCCGCCGGCGACGCGGTTGACGATGTGCATCGCCACCGGATCGATGACGATGGTTTCGGTGTCACGCTGGTCAGTCAAGGCTGTACTCCATGCTCGATGAAACCACCCTTCCCGCCTTGGCGTCGATCGAGCGGATGATGTCGCCGGCCGGAAGCTGCTCACCGACCTCGAACTGCCGCGGCAGCCTGGTCTGCGGGTCCGTGAACACGGCGAATTTGCCGTCGGGGGTGATCGCGATGAGCTCCGCGGCAGCGGGCGATGTCGTTCGGAGCACCGGCGCCGAAGCCGCTGCTATGGCGGCAAGCGCCGTCGCGGAGGGCGGCTGCTTCGACGGTGCCGCGGTCGTCGCCGGCGGGTTGGCGGGGACAAGGCTGCGCGCGAGACCGGGCGCGCCGTCATCCAGAACCACGGCCGAGTCCTCGTGTGACTGCTGGCGCGCCGACGCCGCCGGTGCGGGCGGTAAAGGTGCTTGCTTCACGACCGGTGCGAGGGATTTGGCGGGCTGCAACGCTTGCCGGGGTGTCGCCGGCGCGCTCGCCCTGTGCGATGTCATCGCCGCCGGAAAATCAGCCGGCGTCGTGTACGGCAGCGGCGGCGTGGCGGCACCCGCGGTTCGTTGCTCGCCCAACGCCGCCTGCTCCCGGGGCGCGGGTTCGGGCGCGGCGGGCGGCAGCGCATACGCCGATTGCAGCACGCGCACGCTCGACAAGGCGGCCACCGGAAGCTCGCCCGGGTCGGTGGACCGGCCGCGCAGCGGGTGCCAGTCCATCGCGAGTGCGCCGACCAGCAGCGCGGCCACCGCCGCGAACAGCGCAACGCCGGGGCGCAGCCGCAGGTGCAGTTTCCTGCACAGCGTCTTGGCGAGCCTGGCCTGCAGCTTGCGCTTCGGAAGCATCCCGGGGCGCCACACGGAGCGCGGCTCCCGTTCGTCCAGCCAGCGTCCGCCGCGCCAGCGAAGCGCCGTAGCGCTCGGCGTCTCGAGCTTCTGGCCGACCGCGCGCCCGAGCGTCACCGTTCTCGGCCCACCCAGGATCAGGCGCGTGATCAGGTCCTCGTTCATGCTGCTTCGGCGGCGGCCGGTCGCGTCAGCTGCATCGCGTTCTGGATCGCCGCGGCCGCTACCTGCGCCAGGGGCATGCGCGGCTGCTCCGCCGCCCCTGGGGCACTCGGGGAGATGCAAACCTTTTCGGCTCCAGCGCGGCGGGTCCCCTCCGCATAGCACTCGCGCACCGCCTGGAACTCCATGCTCGCGCCGGCGAAGGCCTCCGCGGCGCCTTCATCGCTGAGGATGGCGTCGATGTCATCGTTGATGCCGGCGTCCTGAAGCTCCTTGCGCGCCGCCGTGACCGCCTTCATGGCCTCGGCCTCGCTCGGTGCGTCCAGCACCAGCCGCATCAGGCTGAACGCTTCGAAGCCGCTGGCCTCGTTGCTGGCCTGCCAGAGGGTCAGCTTCAGCGGCACATGGCGCAGGCCGCCGAAGCGGCGTTCGATCAGCAGCAGCTGGGACTTGAGCGCGCGGTAGCTATTGAGCGAGGAGGTCCGGACCTCGAAGACGCTCAGCGGATCGTTTTGGCCGTCGATCTGGACGCTCATGCGAACCTGCCGCCGGCAAATGGCTTTCTCGGCGCGCACCAGCTCGCACAGCTCCGGGCCCGGACAGGGCAGTTCGGCGATGACCTGCGTGTTGTCGGCCGCCCGCTCGATCCGCCTGGCCTTCCTGCCGTCTCCCGCGCAGACCGGGACGTTCCCTGGCGTGGAGTAGGCCTGGTACTTGATGGCAATCGCGTTGGAGGTCCTGTTGAAGAAAAGCCGGATCGGCACTTCGGTGACCTTGCCGGGGTCGCCTTCGCGGCAGGCGAGCTTCTCGCGCAGCGGATGCGCCGCCAGTCTGGATTGCCCGTCGCAGGCTTCGTGGTGGCGCTGGGTGATGAGGAACTCGTTGCGCGTGCGTGCCTCGCCGAACAGCGCGTCGTCGTCGCAGGCGACCTTGATGAAACCCAGCGCGTGGGGTGTCAGCGCGATGGTGTTCAGATCCATTGGTATCTCCGCTTGTCCTGTCCCTTCCATCGAAACACGCAACGGGTTCCTGTCAAGCCCGGCGCCTGCGAGCGCTTGGTCCGCGGCTGGTCGTCGCAGTGGCCGGCCAGCTGCAACGGCACATGCATGCTCGCGCACCTCGCCAGCCGGTCGCGAGAAGCCCGTGACGGGTGTCCGCGGTCCAGATCGGGGGGGCCCGGGGCTGCTGGAGCCTGCCCTGCTGCCCGCCGCGCTACAGCGCGGCATTCCACCTGTCCTGCGACTCGCCCCGGCTTGGATGACGGGGTTGCGCTCCATGGGTGCCGCGGTCGTCATGCGTGCGTTGTGGCGACCAAGGTAGCACGCGACGTGTCGTGCCCAGGTTGCCCCAAGTGGCGGCTCGGACGTCGTTGGCGTGACCGCGGCGGCTTGACAAGCGCGCCAACCATGCTGTCATGGATTGACGACACCTACGGTCACCGGCAATGGACACCATTTCCCTCTCATCCTCGCTCGCTCAGGCGCAGGCCTTCGCCGGCCTGCACGGCGCCGAACACCCCACCAGCGGTGCAGCGGGCGACAGTTGCCTGTACCGGCATCTGCCCGCCGACCTGTACCACGCCGACCGGGACGCGCTCAGCTGCTCGCTCATGAAGCCGCTTCTGATCTCTCCCGCACACTTTCAGGCCAGTCTCGTGGCCTGCGATCGGCCATCCGACGCGAAGGACTTCGGCACGCTGGTGCACCTGCTGGTCCTGCAGCCAGAACTTGCCAGCCGTGAACTGGCGGTGTTCCCAGGGATTGCGGAGCGCAAAAGCGCAGCGGGCAAGGACGCCATCGAGCAGTTCGAGCAGAAGCACGTCGGCAAGCTGGTGGTGGATGAGCCCACCCTGGCCGAGGCGCTCACGCTGGCGCACAAGGTACTGGAGACGCGCTACAGGGGCCGGCCGCTGCACGACTTCATCGCCGAATCCATTCCCGAGGCGACGATCTACTTCACCGAGCCGTCGACCGGCCTTGGCATGCGCATCCGGATCGACGCCTACCATCCGGACATCACCTTCGACCTCAAGACCAGCCGCTTCGCGGCGGCTCGCGCCTTCCTGAGAGACGCGGTGGAAAAGGACTATGACCTGCAGTCCTACATGTACAGCCTGGGCCGCTGCCTGTACGAGGGCATCACCACGCCCAAGCCGTTCGTGTTCGTCGTCGCCGAGAATGCGGCGCCGCATTCCGTCAGCACGCTCGAAGCGGGCCCGACCTTCATGGGCAATGGCGCCCACAAGTTCCAGGCCTGCGCGACCGCATTCAAGGCCTGCACCCAGTCTGGCTATTGGCCGGACCTGGGCAGCGATGCCAGCTTGGACCTCGAGCCGTGGCAGCAGTTTTCCGGCAAGCCGGCCTGGCATGCCGCGCTGAACTCCGAGCTGCAAGAGTCATTCACCGCGCCAACATGACAGGTCCCCCCGAAGCAATGCAGGAGAGCAGGACCGACGGCGAATCCGTAGCCAGAATCGCGGCGCCGCCTCATCTTCATTTCAGAGCGTGACACAAGCTACCCGAAGCAGCGCCACGGGACCGGACGCGGCGGCGCGACGCCTGCGAAGGCCTCCTGGCCTGCCGGTCTCACGCCCGCGGCACCAGATCTGGCAGCAGGGTGTCAGCCACGGCTTCCTCCGGAATCGCCACCCGATGTTGCTCCATCGTGGCTGTCAGTGTCGAATCCCAGCAGGCCGTCACGCGATCGCCTGTCAGAACCGACCCGGGGCGCGTTGCAGCCGGCAGGCAGGCGAGGTAATCCGCTGCCGTGAAGCGCCACGGCCGGGCGCCGAAGGCGCGCAGCACATGGTTGGCGATCGCCAGTCCTGGCCAATCGAAATCGCCGTGGTAATGCAGCCGGGCGCCCACTTCGGCCAGCTGTCGCAGCAGGGTGCGCTGGGCCGCCCCCGGCATGCCCTCCGTGCACACAAGAGGCGCGCAGCGAGCGCCGAGGCTGTCCGCCGCGATCGCCAGAAGGTTCGGGTTCTCGCAGACGTGGATGTCCCGTGCGCGCACGGGCCAGGCGACAGGCGTACGCACCAGCGAGCGCAACGACAGGTAGGCGGGCTGGCCCGCAGGGGCCGCGCCGGGCAGATTCAGGCACAAGGCGGGCCGCGCGAGTTCGTTGACCAGCACGCCGGCGCCGGCCCAGGTATCGCGCCTTCGCTCCGTTGCCGTGTCGTCGGCGTCGGACACGACCACCTTCGCCTCGCCTGCGCGCTGCCGCAGCACGGCGATCACCAGCGCGGCGACCGGTCGCCCGTCATCGAGGGCATGGGCGTCGCCGAGCGCCTGGGCGGCCAGCTGCGCCCGAGGGATCCCCTGGGCGGGCAGGCGCTGCAGAACCGCAGCGGCTGCGCGGCACAGGATGGTCGCCACGTCGGTGTCCTGGCGAGACAGCCGCTTGACCAGCCCGAGACCATGCGGCTGCTCGATCCAGCCGCGCAGAGGGGCGTCGCAACTCCGAGCGACGCCCTGCCAGCCTTCCTGAATCCGCTCGCGCTGCGCCGCCCGGTCCGTGATCGGCCCATCGAGAAGTTCGAGCGCGACGCGCAGCGTGGGCGCGATACCGGCAGCATCGAGCGCGCGGTCGACGGCCGCCAGCTCGATCTGCACCGAAGAACGCTGGCGTGCAGGCCGGCCCAGCAAGGCAGCCAGCGCGGCATGCTCGGTTTCGTTCAGCCCGGACAGGCGCAGCGTGCCGGTGTCGCCGACAGCCAGGCCCTGCTCGTAGCGCCGGCGCAGGCGCTGACGCAGGCCCGCAAGGGCTTCGCCACCGAGCAGCCGGGTCAAGCGCGGATCGACAGAAGAGCTCATGGCGGCGGGAAGCGGCGGTCCGGATCCTCATCGCGCCGCCGGCTGCGACCGTCCCAGGTCCAGCGCGAGACATACACCGCATCGATGCCTTCGCGCCGCTGCAACTGGCAGATGGCAACGCCGGGCAGCTCGGAATAGCAGGCCCATTCGCGCTCGCTGGTGATCACGAAGTCGAGGTCGAACTCGCGCACCAAGGCCATGCAGTGCGCGCGGGCGGCATCGTCGATGCCGGCGAACGCTTCGTCCAGCAGCATCAGGCGCGGCGCCAGGCGCTGCGCCGAATGGCCATAGAAACTGGCGATCGCGGCGAACAGGGGAACGGTCAGGCCCAGGGCGCGTTCGCCGCTCGAAGCCGGGCCCGAGAGCTTGCGCCATTGCCCGTCCTGCAGCCGCTGGACCCGGAACTGGTGCCACTGGCGGTAGTCCAGAGCGCGCGCCAGCTGCTCCACCAGCCCGGCTTCGGCCTCTCCGACGCCGTCGGAGCGCTGGCGCTCGTCGAGTATGCGTTGCTGCAGCATCGCGCCGACGACGCGGCGGTCCTCCTGCGACCACAGGTCCGCGCTGGTGCGCAGCAGCTTCTCCCGCGCCGCGTGCAGCCCCACGGGTGCGCCCTGCCCTTCCTCCAGCGCTTCCCATTGCAGGCGGAACCTGACCCCGGTGGAGGTCGGGCGCTTGTGCAGTTCGCGGTTGATGTCTTCCACCTGCTTTTCGGCCACGCGGATCAGGCGCTGGATCTCCGCCGCGATTTCCGCCTGAAGGTGGTTCTCCAGCACTTCACGCTCGCGTGCGGTGAGCAATTCGCGCCGCTGCGCAATTTCGTCGGCCAGGAGCGCCGCCAGCCGGTCGGGCCGCTCGGGGCGGTTGCGGTACACGGTGTGGATCACCAGGCCGAACTCGGTCGGCTCACCGGACGCCTGCTGGCCCAGCGCGCCCAGCGCGCGCTGCAGCTCCTGGAAATCCTCCGCGATCCGGTGCCCGATGCGCTTGAAGCTGTCGTCGTCGTCCTTGACCGAGGCGAGCAGCTGCTCCGCACGCCGCGCCAGCGCCAGCGCCGGATCGATGGTCCAAGGCACTTGGTTCGAGGGCAGCTCGAGCTCCGGCAACGCGGAGGACAACAGTCCGGCCGCAGCAAAGGCCTGCAGTCTGCGCACGGCCTCTGCGCGCGCGGCGCCGCGCTGCTCCAGTGCGGCGTCCGCCGCTTCAAAGCGCTCCTCCGCCCGCGCTCGCGCTTCGCCGGCGCGGCGCAGCGCGGCTTCGGCCCCGCGCAACTGATCCTCCCCCTTGCGGACCGCCTCCCGCGCCTGGCTGACGCGGGCACGGATCGCGTCGGCCGCGGCCCCGGTGGACTCCTGCAGCACCGCCCAGCGGGCCTGCGCTTCCTCCAGCTCGGCGCGCCTGAGCTCGGTCTGCTGGCTGCAGGACTCCACGCGCAGCCGCGCCGTGGCTTCCCGTTCCGTCTGGACGGAGAGCTCCGCTGCGGCGGCACGCCAGTGCGACGCCGCCTGCGCCGCGCCGTGGACCGCGTCCCCGAAGCCATGCACTGCCTCTTCCACCTGTTCCAGGCCGGCTGCGTCCGTCGGCAGGTGCAGGTCTGTGGCATCGCGTTCGAGGGCGGTGAGCGCCAGCCGCGCGGCTTCGTCCGCTTCGCGCCAGCGGGTTTCCACCCGCGCGAGCTGCGCGCGAATTTCCTGGAATTCGCGTGCGCGGGCGACGGCAGCCTCGTGCGCCTGCCGCAGGGTCTGTTCGGACGGCGCGGCCTGCCACTCGCGCTGCGCCTGCTCGCGCGCTCGCTGCACTTGCCGCTGTTCTCCTTCCAGCACAGCCTGTTGCTCCTCCAATGCTGCGAGCCGCGCGGCGATGTCGGCCAGCCGCTTGTGCCGTGCCGCCAGGCGCGCAGCGTGGCCGATGAACATGGCTTGCGTTTTCGCCCAGGCGCCCCGCAGGCCCGCCAGGCGCCAGCGGCCGTCTGGCGCGATCCACGCCTCCGCCTGCGCAGGTTCCACCAGGCCGCACGCCACCGAGGACAGCAGGTCCTCGACCGCCTGCTGCGGCACGGCTGCATCCGGGCCGACATCCGCCCGCAGCCACTGCGACAGTGCAGCTTGCGGCCGCGCGCCGCGGCGCACCCATTGCGCATCCAGCCAGGGACTACCGTCGGCCACGGACACCAGCTGCCCATCCGGCGTGACCCACGCATCCAGCAAGCCGCTCGCCTGCAGCGCCGCTTCCAGACCGGCGCGTTCGGCCTGCTCCAGATGGGCGCGGAAGTCCACCAGTTTCCACAGCGGCGCGCCGCGCAGATCGGTGCGCGTTCCCGCTGCGCGCTCAGGCGGCGCAGCCGGCTCGGCGTCGACGCCGGCGAGCAAGCGCTGCTGTTCGCCGGCAAGCTCTTGGCGCTCTGCCTCCAAAGCAGCCTGTTGCCCCTGCAGCGCTACCTGGCGCGCACCCGTTCGCGTACTGGCTTCCTGCTGCGCGAGCAGCAAGGCCTGCCGCCCGGGATGCTCGCCCGTGAGTTGCAGCGCCCAATCCGTCAGTGCCACCAGGACAGGATCGGCATCCACCACCAACTGCTGCAGGCCCGCCATGTGCTCGGCCCAGGCCTGCATGTGCACCTGGGCCTCGGAGACGACCGCCGCGTCGGCGTCGGCCCGCCGTGCCGCGGCCGCTTCAGCCTGCTCTTGTCTTTCCTGCAGGGCAGCCAGTTGCGTCTCGCACTGATGCTGGGCTTCGCCGCGCTCGCGCAGTCGCTGCCGTACCAGGCCAATGTCCTTGCGGCGGCGTGTTGCCGCCTCGAGCAGCCGCCGCGCGCTGGCGGCAAGCTGCGGTTCCGGTGAGGCCGCCAGACTTTGTGGAGGTGCCGCCGCCAGCGGCTCCGCCTCGCAATCCTGCTGCAGGCCGACCTGCTGGGCAAAGCGCGCGAGTTCGCTCTGTTGCGCGTCCAGGCGGCGCCGGCTCTCGTCTCGCTGCTGATGGCGCTGCCGCAGCTGGTCGGCCTCTCGCTGCAGCTCCTTGCCGGCCCCCCGTGCCTGCTCCTCTGCGGTCTCGAAATCCCGCTGGCGCGCTTCGGCGTCGCGCTTGGCCTGCTCGAGCCGGTTGGCGGCCTGCATGGCGGGATCGGACAACAGCGTGTCCAGCCGCATGCGCTGCCCCTTGAGGGTGATGTCGGCAACGCCATGGTTCTCCCTGGCCGTGGCTTCCGTGCCGAGCGCGCTGGCCAGCGAAGTATTCGCCTCGTTGCGCTCGCGGCTCGCGTTGTCGAATTCCGTCTGCGCCTGGCGCAGTTCGCGCGCCTGCCGGCGGCTCAGAACGCCCGCGTACCCGCGGTAGCGCGCGTCGAAATGAACGACCGCTGTCTCGAGCTTCTGGAAGTCCTCGAGCTGGCGACGGTCCTCTTCGAGCTGGTTCATGGCTTCCGCCACGTCCGCCAGCAGCTCCTGGGGCAAGGGCGGCAGCGCTTCGGTCAGCGCGTCCGAGAGGCTGCTCTCATCGGGCCGGCGCGACAGTTGCGGCTGGCGCAGCTGGATCAGGGTATCCATCAAGGCGTCGTAGCGCCGCGCACCGAGATGAAACAGGCGCTCGTCAACCGCGCGCCGGTACGCGGCCGCGTTGTCGAAGACCTGGCCGCGCCCCGCCAAGGCCTCGCGCAGCCGCTCGCGCGTGAGCACCACGCGCTGCGCGTTCACCAGCCAGAGGTCCTGTCCGATCCGCGCCCCGGCATCCTCCTCGACGATGAAGAACCAGGGCTCCACGTGCGCACGCGCAGCCACCGCGAGCAGCCCCACGCCGATCGTCAGGTAGCGCGGGCTGCCGTCTTCGGCCACGCGGCCGAACTCGATCCAGCTGTAGCCGGTCCGCCGGTCGTAGGTGCCTCCCAGCAGCAGGTTCCAGCCCATCTTCTTGCCGGGGTCGCCGTCGGGCTCGACCCGGGCCGAGCGCAAGTTGGCGTCCAACAGCAAGGGCAGTGTGAGGGAGAGGACCTTGGACTTTCCGGTGCCGTTGTTGCCGCGCAGCAGCAAGTGCCCGTCGCGAAACCAGAACTCCTCGCTGTCATAGCGATAAAGCTCCAGCAGGCCGAGGCGCAGGGGCTGCCAGCGTGCCAGGCGCGGTTCTGGCAGCGTCGACAGGGGGCGCGCAGCGGGCGCGGATTGGTCGGAGAAATCGAGCTTCATTCGGGCAGCAGCGAAGCGGGGGAAGGCCGCGGAGGAACCACGATGGCCGCGCCCGCCGCGAAACGGGCAAGCGCCGGCAAGACAGTGAATGCATCGCCGTTGCGGCGCAGCAGCTGCAGCTGCTCGAGCCGCCCGAGAGCGAGCGCAGCAAGCTCGCATTCGCCACCGGCCTCGCGAGCGGACTTGCGCCAGTAGCGCCCGTAGGTCTCGCGCGCGCCGGCCAGGAACCGCTCCACCTCTTGCAGCGGCACCGCGGCCGAGGACTCCTGTTGGCCTGCGCGGGCACCGCGGGACAGGTATTCCGCCACCAGCAGGGTGGCATGGGCTTCGGTCCCTTCCGCGGGCATGGGAACGTCCGTGAGCAAGCCCGCTTCATCCGTGAGTGCCAGACCTTCGGCCCTTTGTTCGGCCACCAGGCCGGCGGCTTCGCACAGGCGGGCCGCCATCGGGCCGCGCTGGCTCATGAAGTAGCTGCGGCCGTCCTCGTCCAGCGTCTGCAGGTAGACGACGGGATCGTCCAGCAGCCGGCGCGCAAGGTGATGGCGCCAAGCGGTGCGGCGGCCTTCATCGCTGTCCGGCACATGCTCGGCGACCAGGCCCGCCAGCCGCTCGTGGAGCGACAGCGGCTCCTCCCCGGCCGGCCAGGTGGAGGGGCCACGCGCGGCCGCGAGCATGCCGGACAGCGCCCGGCGCTGGATGTCGTACAGCGCGTCCGCCTGCGCCCCGCCGCCGTGGACGAACCCGTCTTCGTCGCCGACGACGCGTAGCAGGACGCCGAGGTCCAGCAGGGTCTGGCACACGGCGACCAGGTCGCGCCGTTCGTGCGCGGTGGCCAAGCCGAAGTCCAACCCACGGCCTGCCAGCACCGGATCGGCGGCCAGCTGCAGCAGCCGTTCGCCGAGCGTGCGCAGGCTGATCTGGGCTTCGGAGCGTTCGAGCACCGCGCACGCCAGGCAGAGCAAGACATAGCGACGGCGGTCGTAGCGGGGCAGACCGCGGGTTGCGTCCTGCAGATCGGCCGGCCGCTTGTACAGGCGTGCACCGTCGCGCTCCACCACCAGCACCCATCCCGTCTCGCGCAGAAACCACTCGCGCAGCCGCTCGCCGTTGCGCCTGACCAGGGGCAGGTCTTCGTGGGTCGCAGCCATCAGGGGTGTCATGAGAAGCGCGCGCACCGCCGTGCGGAACTCGTCGCGCTGATGGCCTTGCTGGTAGGCGCCGATGCTTCGGCTGTCGCTCGCTTGCTTCATGCGGCGGGGGTCACCGTCAGCAGGTGGTCGCGGCCCGTGAACGCGCCTGCGGGAGTTTCGATGGTGGCATGCGTTCCGGGCTCCAGAGGCTGCAGCCGAACCCGAAAGAGGCCGTCGCCGGTGGCGCGCTCGACGACGGCGTCGGGCCCGGGCTGCTCCGCCAGCGCCTCGCCCAGCAGCGACAGGAAAAGGCCGAACTCCTGCGGCTGAAGAACCCCCAGCTCGGACAATCGGGCCGGCCGGCCGGTGGCGAGCCGCGCGCGCGCAGCCTCCACCTGGCGTGACTCCTCCTCCAGCTGGGCGGCCAGCGCGGCGCGTTCCTGGTCGCGCACCTTCACACGGGCCTGCGGGCCGCGCGGCGCTGCTTCACCATACTCCCGCAGCCGCGGATGGATGGCCAGCGGCGGCGCGCTCGCCCAAGGGGTACTGGCCGGGAGACTTTCCTCGGCCGAGGAATTGAACGCGAGATGGCGCGCTGGATTGAGCGCGAACGCCGCACGCGCCAGCCGGTGCGCTTCGGCATCGTCTGCACAGCCCAGGAACCAGCCGGCGAGAATGCGGAAATCCGCGGAGCGGTCGCTGCGTCCGCTGCGCCGCTCATTGACGGCGGCGATCGCGGCCAGCAGTTGCGGAATGGCGGCCCGGGCGCGCGCCCGCAGCAGCTCCCCCTGCGCGGGGGCGTGGCCCTGCGCCATGAACCAGCCGCTCAAGCCCTGCCAGCGCTCGCGCCAGGCGAGATAGCGCGCGGCTTCTTCCGCTGTCTGCTCCTGCGCATCCCCGGGCGCGGCGTCGCGCGCTTCACGTTGCGCCACGGCCAGCAAGGCCGGCCTCATGCGCGGGCCCAGGTCCGAAAGGGCGTTGGCGATGCTCTCCGACCGGTGCACCAGATCGCCGATGAAGCGGTCCAGGTAATCGATCAAGCGGCGCTTGTAGCCGATCACGGCGGCCACGTCCGCGCGCTGCAGTTCCACCGAGCGGGCCACCCCCGCCATGAAGGACTGCGCGTTCTCCGCCAGGCTCTCGAACACGCGCGTCAGGTCACGCAGCACTTCATGCAGCTTGGCCGCATCCAGCTCGGGAAGATCGAGCAGTGTCCTGAGCGCGCGCAAGCGCGCGTCGATGTCCTCGAGCGCGACGGTCTGCAATTCGGCGCGGCGCTTCATGGCCTGTTCGAAATGATCCAGCGCGCCTTCGACTGCCTCGCCGCCCTGCGAAAGGCGGTACAGGAAACGGGCCCGGTAGTAATCGGCCAGGGTAGTCACGCGCGCCATGTCCGGCTGCGATTCGAGGTTTCCCCATTCCGCCAACTGCGACAGGGCAGCGTTGACCTCCTCGATTGCAGGCGCCGCTCCCTCCCATGCCGCTTCGGCCAGCACCTCGTCTGGCCGCAGTTGCAGGCGATACTGCCGCTTCGCCGCCGCGAAGGCCTCCAGAACGGATCGATAAAGAAACGCCTTGTCCGCGGTGAGATGGCGAAACAGGTCCCTGGCTTGCGCGGGCTTTTTCATTCTTGCGGTCCTCTTCCCCCTTTGATTATTGTCCGCCGCGGCTCACTAGCCGCAGCAGGCCAGGCTGGCTTCGAGGCGATGGCAAGCTTCGATATCGCAGCTGCGCGAGCGCGTGCCGCAGCCGCGGGGACACGGGTTCGATGCCCGCCGATTGCTGCTGGTGAGGGCGGTGAGGGACGCATCGGCTTGCCTATGCATCGCGTGCTGCGGGCGCGGCAGGTACTGCTCCAGTCTTCATCCAACCACCTCGCGACTTGCGAATGCCTGTACATCGATACAGTACAACGGACCAGCGGCAGCGTGATTACTGGGTTTTCCCTGCCCGGGAGCGCCCCGCAGTGTGAGGGAATGGCGAGCCTCGGAAGCACGGTGTGTGCAGCAGTGCCCTGGATGGATCCCCGGCGATCGACCGCGGCTTCCGCAGGAATTCGCGTGCCGCCATTGCGATCTTGTTCAAATGGGCACCGCTTCGAAGCCAGCGCCCTGTCGTCACGCCAACGCCTGGGTCGGCGACTCGGATTCAGTGCATCCCGGTACGGCGGCATCTTGCATGCCGCTTTTCCTTGTGAACTGATCGAGGTCCAATCGGCGCGCAGCCAGCGGGCGGCCCAGTCGCACACATGCGCCGCACCAGCTCCCCGGAACGAAAGGGGCCCCTTCACGCTCCAGGGCGGCCAAGGCATCGCCCCGCCGCAGCTCGGAAAGAAGGAAGATCTTCGGCACTTGGACAGATTGCCGGAGCAGTGGGGATCGCGCAGCGCCGATCTTCACCGCGGCACTGTGAAGAGAGTCGCAAAGAACATGCTGCGACCGGAGGCGGGACTTTCGCCGTTCGAAGACCAACTCAGGTCCTGACCCGTCGCAATGCCGCACGCGCGTGGCGAGAGTGCAGCTCACCGCACTCGATCGACCCTGACCGCGAATCGTCCTCTCGCCAGGTGAGGTGTGATCGGCGTCCGTTGGGCGGCACAGAATCGCTCTCATACGCGCGTCCACCAAGGGCCGTGCAATGCAGGCCACCGCCGGGATGGGCACTGCTGGTCAGCCCAGCGCCTGCAGCCGCTTGCTGACCTCGCGCTTGCCCAGACCTCGCACGGCGGCAATGGCCTCCAACTGTGCCGACCGGGGGCGCGCAGCGCCGGCTTCCCACTTGTAGATCGACTGTCCCGTCACGCCCACCAGGGCTCCGAAGTCCGCTGCCGAGAGCCCAAGCTTCTTGCGGGTCGCGGCAAGTCGCGCCGCGCTGAAGCGGCGCTTCACCCCGCCGCCTGCCTGCGGCTCTTCCCGAACGACGGTCTTACGCGCGCTTCTTCCGGCCTTCTTAACTTGCCGTTCGAGCTCCTCGATGCGACGGCGCAATGCGGCAATGTGACCGCGGTACTGGGCGGAGGATTTCTTGAAGTCCACGGTTTCGCTCCTTACCTCCTTGCGGGCGATGCGTGCAATTTCGTCCTTGAGTGCTGCAGCGATATTCGGCATATTGCAATGATAGGCGGGAATTAACCTGGAACTGCATGAAGTTGTTGCGGCGGGCGGTTTGCGCCGACCGGGCATCAGCGCCTCGTATGAAGCGTGCACGAAATAAGGATGGCCGGATTCCAACTTCCGGGCACGACGCTGTCTGGAGCAAACGAGCGGATTGCAGACCTTCCGAGAGGCCGAAGGAAGTACGGCGGCTTTGCAGAAGCGGAATGGCCGTGGCGGGCCGGGCGTCTGCCTCAAGCCAGGCAGCGGAACCTGGCTGCGATCTGGGCTTCCGTGGTCAGCCACACCACGGGCTGTTCAAGGTCGTCGACGAACCAGCGTCGATGCCGAAGATATCGATCCGCAGCCAGCAGAATGGAATCGAAGACGCTCCCATCGTCTTCCACCCGGATCAGCAGTGCGTGGTCGAAAAGTTCGCGGTAGATCTTGGGCAGGAACCAGGTCGGAATGCCGTGCCTGCGGCGCCGCCAGATCAGCTGGACGCGTACCTTCACACGGCCGTCCAGCTCCAGGGAGTGGCTTCCATTGGGGCTTTTTGGCCTCGTGCACCTCAGGCCCGCGCGCTCGAGCACGGCGGCCACATCGCTGCACAGCCGGCTTCCCAAAGCGCGCTTGTCGTTGGCGCCACGGTAATCCTCGCGTGTGCGCTTGTACGGTGCGCGGTCCAGGAGGGCGACAGCGGCAGCGAAGGAGCCGAAAGCATTCACATACGTCGCCCGGCATGCGCAGCCCAGGGACACCAGGTCGGATGCCGTCAGCTTGGGGTTGGATTGGAGGGCCTCGAGCAGGTCCGCCAGCAACGTCCCTTTGCCACGAGCAGCTCCGACTCTCTGGGTTCGCTTGACTCTTGCGGCTTCCCACACGTCCCGCTGGAGGATCGATTCCACGGAGCCCTTGACCCGCTGGAAGCGCTCGTGGTTTTCGTCGCGTCGGTGCTTCAGCGCATCGCAGCGGCCCCAGACGAAGTCGCCAACATAGGCCTCGCAACGCAGCATGCGGTACAGCATGTTCTGCGTGAACGGCCGGCCGCTGCTCGCGAGGCGACCTTCACGGTGCAGCAGCCGGGCGATTTCAGGGACGCTCATGTCGCCGTCCGTGTACAGCCGGAAGATTCGTTGCACCAGCCCTACCTCCTGGTCCGGTCCCCGGACCCACTTGAGGTGTTCGCCGCGGCTGGACTTGTGCTCATTGGCAGCCAGGGGACGCTGCATGCCACTTTGCTTTGCCACGGCGACGCGCCCGATCCCAAGCGGCGGCAATGATCCCATGTGAAACCCGTGGGCCATCGCAATGCCCTGGCCGGCTCGGGTCTTGACGCCAAGCTCCCGGCTGTATTCGGCGGCCATGACTCTCTTCATACCCTTGAGCAGCGCAACGAGCGGTGAGTCGAATTGCGTGAACGGCTCCTGCACGTACCGCACGTCCACGCCATGCATGCGGCAGTGGTATTCGTAGTACGCGGAAGCGTCGGTGTCCTGAAATCTCCCCCACCTGCTGACGTCATAGACCAGGATCGCGTCGAACGGACGCCCTGGCCTGACCGCATCTTCCAGGAGCCTCTTCATGGCAGGGCGATTCTGCAGGGTCAGCCCACTTCGCCCTGCGTCAAGATAGGTTTCGACGACCGAGAAACCTTCGCGGTCGGCATATGCCGAGATGGCGTTTGTTTGCATCTCCGGGGAGAGGTCCTGTGCGTCCGTCGACATCCGGATGTACTGCGCGGCGCGTATGGGCTTCTGACTCATTGGTGTCCTCCATGGGATGGCTAAACAGAGCCTCCCCCCTCTCAAGAAAGACCCGTTTGGCCCAGCACCTGTTTGCATTCCTGCGCTCGCGCGGTGCAGACTTTGGAGTGATCATCCGGCGCGAGTGGAAGAGCACGCCAGAACTGCACGCCTGGCGATGGCGCCGAAGCAGTGCGGCCGGTGCACGGCGTTCGATGCGCGACGGTGGCTGGCTGCTGCTCCGCGCCCGCACCGCAAAGCGCACAGAGAGGACGCTGGGGCTCTTGCGCAGTCTGCGAAGAGCCGCAGACACAAACACGAAGACCGCACTGGGCGGCGGGTACGGCGCAGCGGCAGCGCGTGGCTGGACGGCGCCCGGGCCAATTGGTGCAGGCCGTGACAAGCGCGATTGACACGCCTGCAGCTGAAGCGCTGAAGACGATCATGCTACACGTGAATGGGGTGAAGCCTGTCACTGCGCCCGCGCACCCGCCGCCGCATACTGCGCGCATGAGGAATACACCGAGCACCGCGCCAGGCTTCATCGGCCCACCCGCCCCTGGGCTGCGTGAGATTCTGGCGCGGGCGGGCCTGCGGGCCTCCTCCATGCCCTGTCCGAAGCGCGTCCCGCAGCACCCACACGGCGAGATGCCGCTACTGCCGGGCCGCCACAGCATTTCCGGCGCCGGCTCGCGCCGCTGAACCCGCGGCGAAGGACTGGCCTCGGGCGTTTGCCGGCCGTGGGTCCCTCGATCTGGGTTGCCGATCCTCCCACTGCCGTGAGTGCTGCCCGCTGGGCGCATGCCAGCGACCGGTGGGGGAATCTTGAGGTGGCCATCGGGGGTCGGCACGCGGTCGTGGTGCAGCAGTTGAGGACGCCAACGCAACCCCAGCGCACGGCATCGAGGCAAGGGCGGCCTTCGGCCGTGTCCCCTCAAGCCCTTGCCACGGCATGCGGCGCACGCCGCTTCACGCCGTGGCCTTGCGTGCTGGGCGGGCCGGCGTGCGGTCTCAAGGCCTCGACATCCCGCCGGGGCGGAGCACCGAACAAGCGTGCGTACTCGCGACTGAACTGCGAAGGGCTTTCGTAGCCGACGCTGAATCCCGGGGCTGCTTGGTTGACTCCGACCGCAGCTGCCCCCATTGCCGCTCCGGCCGCGAGAACTTCTGCCCCGACCTGACGCTGACCTTCGGTTCGCGCGACCGCCACGGCACCGCGCCGATGACATTCGGTGGCTACTCCAGCAGCATCGTCGTGGACGCGCACTTCGTGCTGCGCTTACCGGCCAAGCTCGAACCGGCTGCCGCCGCGCCGCTGCTGTGCGCCGGCATCACGACCTATGCGCCGCTCAAGCGCAACGGCGCTGGCCCCGGCAAGAAGGTCGGCATCGTCGGCCTTGGCGGGCTCGGCCACATGGGCGTCAAGCTCGCCCGCGCCTTCGGCGCGCAGGTCGTCGTGCTGACCACCTCGCCGCGCAAGGCCGCCGACGCGCTGCGGCTGGGCGCGCACGAGGTCGTCGTCTCGACCGACGCCGACGCCATGATGGCTCACGCCGGCAGCTTCGACTTCATCCTGGACACCGTCTCGGCCGACCACGACATCAACGCGATCCTCGGCCTCTTGAAGCTGGACGCCAACCTGACGCTGGTCGGCGCGCCCGCCAAGCCGCTGGCGCTGTCGTCGTTCGCGCTGATCTTCGGCAATCGCAGCGTGTCGGGCTCGACCATCGGAGGCATCGCGCAGACGCAGGAGATGCTCGACTTCTGCGGCCAACATGGCATCACCGCCGACATCGAGCTGATCCCGATGCAGCAGGTCAACCAGGCGTGGCAGCGGCTGGAGAAGGGCGACGTCAAGTACCGCTTCGTGATCGACATGGCGTCGCTGAAGGCGGCCTGAAGGCTGCGCGGGCGCAGACCCGTGCGGCGCGCCCGGGCAAACCGGCAGGCGGCGAGTCTCCTGAAGCTCAGGCGACAGCCAGCTGTCGGGCACCTGCCATCGCGCCGCGCGGTCGCTTTGACGGGCAATCGCTCGATGTCGGGCGACGCGCAACACCCATCTGCGTGGTACCTTCGTCATCGATTGACGCCCTGCGTCATATCGCGGTCCCTGCGACTGCATTGAACATCACGCAACACAACACTCGAGGCCGCCCCCCGTCGGTGGCGGCCGACCTGGCCAAGCCGCGCTGTCTCGCCCGCACGCCTCCCGCAAGAGGCATGGGAAACGGACTCTCCAATGCCGCGCGGCCGGCCTTGCATCACGGACTCGCCAGGCGGGCCGGAACACATCGCCCCGTGTGCGTTCTCCTGCGAGAGCGCAGACAGGGCGATGTGCCCGGTTTCAGATTGGAGAGTCCCATGCATGCCACCAATGCCAACTGCCCGAAGGGTCCTGCCCTCCTGGCCAAAGCCGGCGTGACCCTGGCCGATGCGCAGTGGTTCTATCGCCAGCGGCGCGCTGCGTCCATGGCGAGCGATGCGCCGCGCCTGGAGTCGATCCGCCGCAAGGTGTCATCGTTCCTGGCGCAGTAGTCGCGCCACGCGTCGCCGCGGTCTCAGGTGCATCCCTGCCCTGCCGCGGCGCACCCGTCTCAACGAAGCAAAGGGGCAGACCTCACGGTCTGCCCCTTCTGCGCTTGGAGACAGGTTCGGCGACTCCGCGCGCTACGGCGGGATCGCGGCCTGCGGTATCTTCGACATGCCGTAGGGTTCGCGCTCCGTGCTATGCCTTCCCCGGCGGGCCTGTGCGAGCGCGTTGGGGCGACCTGCGCCGGCGCCGTTTGCGCGCGCCCCGCTTGCTCGCCAAGCGCTCCTGCGCTGGCTCTGCCAGATCCTCTTCCCCCTCTTCGTGGAGGCAGTTCTCGCACAGGAAGGACAGTGGCCATTCATTCACGCACTCCAGCTGGCAGCCACAGTCCGGACACCGGCGTGCGGTTGCGCGCTGCCATCTGGTTCGCCCGCCAAGTCGTCGTCCGGTGCTTCGGCCAGCGCGTAACTGCGGTAGTTTGCGAAGTCCGAGCGCTCGATCATCTTGCGGGCCTGCTTCGGGGTCATGAACACGCTGCCGTCCCCGGATGGCGCGATCGGGCGACCATCCAGCATGAAGGACAGAGGCTCCTGGTCGATGGTGCCCAGCGATTCGCCAAGGTCGAACAGCCGGGCGTCAGGGTAGTAGACGTAGGCCTGCACCAGATAGTGGCGCCTGCGCTTGCGTTTCGTTCGCTTCATTTCGGTGTGGTGACAGTGAGGTCGGCGCAGCGGCTGCTGCTGCGCCGGCGGGGTTTGGGGGTCCGGGACACCGCGGTGCCGGCGAGCGCGGGCGGCGCCCGTGCGGCAGTTCGGGATCCCACGGTTCGGTCGGTGCACGGACGCGCTGCAGCGCGCCCGTGCACCGACCAGAAGAAGGCACAGGGGCAGACATCGCGCTGCGCCCCTCACGCTGCGCGCGGCGGCCCCTACGTGGGTCCGCAGCTTTCGCCGTAGGCGCCTTGCGGCAGCACCCAGGGGTTCATGAAGGGCGGATGCGTGAACTCGCGGCTGTTGGCGATGGCCACCCACTTCGGGTCCAGGGCGTACGGCGTGCCGGCGTCCGCGCGCTGTCCCACCGTCCTGCGGCGGTGGATGGTGATGCCGAACTCACGTTCGTAGACGGCGATCCGATCGAACTGTTGCGGCGCGATTGCCCGAATGGAGGCCCACTGGTGGGCGCTGCCGAAAATGCAGCACCGGCAGCTCACCCGGCCCCATCCGAGGTAGTAGGCCGGATGGCAGGTCAGCTTCCATTTCTCGATCAGGTTCCAGACGCGCTGCTCGCTCCAGCCGTGGACGGCGCGCCAGACATCGACGTGACGCGGGACCTTCCTGCTGCCGCGGGTATCGCAGCGGTGCGGCTCGAACACCTTGTACTTCGCACGCGCCCTGCTCTCCTGGGCCCGCTCGCCGGTGACGACCAGCGTGCGCCGGCTCACGAACCCCGGCTCGTTGCACAGGTAGCGCGCGAACACGTCGATCTTGTTGACCGCGCTGCACCAGCGCACCGACAGGTCCGAGGAGACCTGCGGGAACTTCAGCCGCGTGCCGGCCGGGCCGCGGCCGCCGATGCTGCGATAGCCGTCCGCATGCGGGATCCAGACCGGGGCCGTGGGAGTTCCGCGCCGCGTCATTTCGCGTTCGATCCCGCCCTCGCGCCAGCTGAAGTTGAGCTTCACGCCCAGCGCCCTGCAGATCGCCGCCGCATACGCTTCGGTGCAGGGCCAATCCATCAGGCTGGAACCCTCGCGGCCGTCGACCAGGTGGTGCATGCACTCGATCTTCTCGCGTGGCACCCCGAGCTCCAGCAGGTACAGCAGGCAGGCCTGGCTGTCCTTGCCGCCGGAGTACCCGATCAGGATGCGATCGTAGGAGGCGAGATCGGGTGTGAACGCGCCCGGCGGCGCGCGCAGGCTCGGGGCCGCGGGGACGGCCAGCGCGCCCAGGTCGAAACCTTTGCGCGCCAGCCAGTCCCGCGCAGTCTCGCTTTCTTCGTCACGGCCGGTGCTCACACAGCAGCCCGGTCGCGGAGGATCCTGCTGGCCAGCCGGCGGGCCAGATCCAGCCGTGCCCCGGGATCCTGGGGCACCGGGTCGCGGCCCTCGGGCGCGGCGAAGCCGTCTGGCGACGCGAGCGCCGCGCAAGGCCACTCCTGCACCAACTGCGGTCCGATCCAGCGCTGGCCCAGGGGAGCGCGCGGCAGCAGCGTGTGCTGGCGAACGCGCAGCAGTTCACGCAGCTTGTCGGTGCTCTGGCCGTAGTACGCGCTGGGCTGCAGGCTGGCGAGCTGGCCGCGGCCGTCAAGCCGTGTCCCCACCCGGTCCAGCCGGTACAGCGTCTCGAGGTGGCAGCGGCCGCCAAAGCGCTCCTGCGCGTACAGCCACCAGCCGAAGATCACGGGGGCGCGCTCGGAGTCGAGGTTCAGTGTGCGTTGCGACGGAAATGGCTTGGCGCAGGCGCCGTCGATGCGTCCCTGCAGGTGCTGTCGGTTCAACATGGGTCTCCGGTTGCCCGATGCAGTGCCGCAGCTCCCGAGCGGGCAGCAGGGGCCCGCATCGGGAAGTTCATGAAGGGCGGTGCCCTTGGCCCGCCATAGCGCTCGAGGCGTTACGCAATCCATCTTGGTGCCGCGGTGCTCCGGCCGCCAGCAGTCAGGGCCATCACCGCATCACACACCTTGCCGAGGGTTCATCCGTCGAGCTGCGCCCATTCCTTGCATGGCGACGCGCCCACCTGAGGAGGGAGCGCTCTCGAAGGAAGGTGGCGGGGCGACCCGCGCGACAGGACTCCTGCGCATAGGGTGTGCACTCCTCTTCGCTCTCAAGGAGCACCCTCATGAGCACCCAGACGCGACCTGCGGCCCAGTACATCCGCATGTCCACGGATCGCCAGGACCTCTCCCCTGTCGTGCAGAAACACGCGATCGCGGAGTTCGCCCGCGCCAACGGCTTCGAGATCGTCCGCAGCTACGAAGACGAAGGCCGCAGCGGCCTGCAGCTGGCGAACCGGCCCAAACTGCGTCAGCTTCTCGGGGACGTCGCCGATGCGGCCCCGTTCTCGGCCATCCTCGTCTACGACGTCAGCCGGTGGGGGCGCTTCCAGGATGCAGATGCTGCTGCGTATTACGAGTACCACTGCCGCCTGAACGGGGTGCAGGTGATCTACGTGAGCGAATCCTTCGCGAACGACCACACCCCCGTGACTGTCCTCTTGAAGAGCATGCGGCGTGTGATGGCCGCCGAGTACAGCCGCGACATTGCGTCCAAGTCACGCGCCGGGCAAGAGCGGGTCGTTGCCAAGGGCTTTCAAATGGGGCCGCTTCCGGCACTGGGTTATCGGCGCTGCTCCGTGTCTGCGGACGGTTCGCGCAGGCTGATGCTGGAGCACGGCCAGCGCAAGGCGGCGTTGACGGACCGCATCGAGTGGGTGCTCGCGCCGGATGCGGAGGTGCAGCTCGTGCAACGGATCTGCCGCGCCTACGCCGGCGGCCTTCGGCTCGTGGAGATCGCCAGTCTTGCGAATGCGGAGGGCTGGCGCACCAACAAGGGCCGGGGCCTCTCGGCCGAAGCCTTGAAGAGGTTCCTGAAGAACGAGGCACTGATCGGAAACTTTGTCTGGGGCGTCAAGAGCAAGGGAGGAAAGGTGATCCAGTGCGCCCCCTCCAGGCAGGACGGCTGCCTCCCGCGGATCGTCGATGACGCCACCTGGGCCCGGGTGCAGGCGCGATTCCAGGGCGTTGCGCAAAGGCGGCCTGGGCACACGGAGGCGCCGGGGACCAGGGACTGCGCGCGCCTCGGTGCCCCCAGGCAGCTCAGGCTGCCTCTGGCGCCCGCTGTCCCGGAGCACCGCTACCGGCGCACGCTCGGCGCGGCCCAGCAGCTTCGCGACCATACGCGAGAGTTCGGACGGGCTTTGAGTGCGGCGATGGCCACCGACGGACTGCCTGCGGCCTTCGATGTCCGAAACAACGCGCTGACATTCTGGGGCGCGCGCGTTCGCGTGCGGCTCATGTGGCCTTCTGCTCCGGGCACCTGGCTGCTGGAGCGCAATCGCTGCGCGCCGGAAATCGCGAGCACCTTGGTCGTGCGGATGGCCAGGTTGTACGTCCCATTGGACTTCTTCCTCCTTCCCAGCGCCCTGCTGCCAGCGCTGTTCTCACGCCCGCTGCAAGCGAGCGTGCCGCGCGAATTGCAAGCGTACTGGCTGAACTCGGCGGACCCTGTGATCGCCCGTCTGCGTGCCATCGCCGCACGCACGTCTGCGGGCCTGCAGGCGAGCGGGCCGCAGAAACTGCCCTCGCCTGCTCGATGCTGAAACCACGCCGCGGGCCGCCAGCTTCGGTGGACGCGCAGGATTTCAGGTGCTCGGCGACCACGGGCCAGTGAGGAGGGCCAGCGCAAACGCGCCTGGGGACTTGCGAACGCGACGTCCGCTGCTAAGCTGCCTCTGTCAACCCGCGTAGCCGCGCGACGAGGAGCGCAAGGTACGCAAAACGCAAGGGCACGCAAGCATGCTGGTTGCAGATGGAAAGATCACGATGAGCGATGCAGAGTGGCAGCAGTTCGCTGCGGTGACCTTCGCTCCATGGCTGCCGCGCACGCGGGCGGAGTTCGACGCCATGTGTGCGCTGGGCAGCGCCCGGCACCTCGCCGACAACACCGGCGGCCAAGGCTTCATGCATGCCTTGGCGGCCGAGGCCATGGCGTTCGGCGCCGACGGCGAGGTGAACTTCCCGATCGACCAGCGCCGCACGGCCTACATGAAGCTGCACGGCGCCTGGCCCACTGACGACGAGCTCAAGGCGTCCGAAGCCCCGCGAACGTCCAGGCCCCCTGGACTGCGCCGGATCAAGTAGGGCAGCGCGCTGCAGGCTAGGCGAACCCACATGCAGTCGCAGCAGCCCGGTAAGCCCGCGCGGCAAAGGAATCCCGTCGCCAAGAGTCAGCGAGCGACCGCCTGCGCGCCACGGACCTTGGCAGCTCGCTGGTCGAAGGTCCAAAGCGGCACCTCGCCGGCCTGCGCCGCCAGCGCGACGTGCAGGCAGTCAGCAAAATCCGCCGAGCCTTCGCGGTACAACTGCAAGGCGACCTCGAGGGCGCGCTCCGACCCGAAGCTCAACTCCGCCGCTGAGAACAGGCTTGCAAGCGCCTGCATGACGTCATCCTTGTCGAAGCCGAAACTCGCGCGCAGCACCCCTTCAAGTTCGAGCGTGACCGTCACGGGCACGAAAAGCGTTTGGCCGTGGGCGATGCACTTTTCGATGAGCCGCCTGGCCGCGGCCAACTGCGCATTGTCGTCGCGGACGACATAGCGGACCAGGACGGTGGTGTCGAGTGCGGCCATCAGCGCCGCCAGGGATTCATGTCCTCGATGGCCACGCGCCTGCCCTTGGGCGCCTTCAAGAGGCCCGCCAGTTCGAGGACGGATTTCGTCTTGGCCCGAACGATGATCGTTCCGTCGGGCATCTCGGACCAGACCAGGCGCGTGCCTGGCTCGGCGTTCACGAGTGCCCGGATCTCGGCCGGAACCGTTGTCTGGCCCTTGGCAGTGATCGTGGATTCGGCCATGGGCTGACTCCTTACATTTCCATTGATTGAAATGCATTGGCGGTCGAATCGGCGCACATGAACTGCATTGCTGGAACCCGGTGTGGATCCATGGCCCGTTCTATCGGCCAATGCGAGAAGGCCTGCCCCAACTTGGGGGCAGGCCTTCCGATCGCTGCAACAGCGGTTCAGTGCAGCGTCTTCACCAGCAGCGCGGCGAGCGGGCGGCGGTTTCCGAACAGGAAGCTCTCCAGGCGCGCGCGGACCCACTGGGGCAGCTTGGGCGAGTTGAGTGACTGGACCAGCACCTGGCGGTACCCGTAGTCCATGACCGCGTCGAACAGCGCCTGCACCGCATCTTCCCCGCCGGCGTCGACCGCCAGCTGGATGGCGCGGCTGGGCCGCTCCGCGAGGGACTTCACGACATAGTCCATGCGCTTGCACGCAGCGTGGTAGTGGGTCGCATAGGTGGCGTCCAGCATCTCAATCTCTCCATTAAAGAAGGTTGGAGCGGAAACCACCTTCCCAGGCGGGAACAGGGTTCCCGCAGGGGCTTGGGTGAATGCCGGCAGTGGCCGGCGAAGACGGATCTCTCCGAATTCGCGTTCAATTTCATCGTGCGCCCCTTCAAAGGGTCAAGAGCACAGGGCCACTTCAACTCGGCGCGAGCATGCTGTTGGGGCCGTTCACCATCAGCCGTACCGGTGATTCGATGCGCGCGAGACGGGCGAAGCTGGATGAGTGAATCCCCGCGCACTGACGCCATTTGCCGAAGCGGCGTCGGCGTACTTCTGGTACAGAAGGCACTTGCCAGGCGATATGGACGCTTGGCCGCAAAGCCCTCACCCACTGCGCGCGCGGCCGTCGTGGCGCTGCCCGAGGCGTCCCGCCGATGCGGAACATGAAGCGGTGGCGATGATCGCTGCCGCATTCCTCGGCTGCCCGCTTCGCCAAGGCCCGTGACCGCAGCAAGCCTGCTCGGCCAAGGGGCACTTCGGTGCCGACCTGCAGGTACATCGGTGCCGACAGGATGCATGGCGGCTTCCTAGCCGCTACGCGGACGCAGAATGCGCCGCTTCGAAGTGACGTGGAGAAGGCGAGTTGAAGACGATTCTGATCAAGGATCGGTTCAGCGACGCCCCAGTGCTGCGGGAGATGCTCTCGGCGACTGCTGGCCTGGAGGTGACCGCAACGCTCGCCGGCGCCGATCTCGCCATCACCTGGCTTGCAACCCACCATGACGGATGGGACCTCGCTGTCGTGGTCGTCGAACAGGACGTGGCCCAGATGGACGTCATCGCGTTTGCGAGGGCGGCGCGTCCCGCGGCCAAGATCGTCGCCACCGGCAGCATCGTCTGCGGCGCGGTGCGCTCAGAATGCCTGCGCTGCGGCGCTGACGTGGCCTTTGACAGCAGACGGATCGGAGACCTCGCCGACTGGCTCGACCGCTTGAGCGCGGGCCCAAGCTGAGGGCTGGGTGCAGGAGGCCCGTGCTGGCGAACACGGTGAACGAACGCGCTCGTTCAATGCCTTGAACCGTCCGCGCGGGCCGAGTGCAGGCTGCGGGTCGGTGCTCATGAAGGCGACCGTTGGGCAAATTTGCTGGAAGGCCCATATCGGTAGTCGGCATCGCCCGAGCCGCAGATCTGCTCCATCAACTGCCTGGCCTCGTCGACCGGCATACGCTCAGGCGGGGGCAGCGGCGGAACGCGGCGCTCCGAGGGATTGCCGCCCGGAGTCCACACCCAGGTGGGAATGCCTTGTTCGGCCATCCGCGCGGCAAGCGCGTGGCGCAGCGCAAGGTAGTCCGCAGAGACCGATCGAGCCATGACTTCCAGTGCGGCACGGGCCACGGGCACACCGTCGGGCCCGCGCACGTGCCGGACCAGCCAGTCGGGATGCGCGCGCCGACCGGGCGGTGCTCCGCTGGGCAAGTGCTGGAAAGCGTGGCCGCCCGACACCAGGGCGTCGATCAGCATCACCATATTGCTGCTCGCCGCCGGTACGTAGGTGCTCGGATGCACGGCCATCAGCCACCCAGACCGGGCCCAAACGCCTCCCCGCGGACCGGCCTCGACGGAGAAGAAGCCGACCAGCTCGGGTGATCGGGGCGCCACGATGCCCCCGCCCTGCGACTCCTTGACTGGCCGCCCCGCGGCCAGGTGGCTGTTGGCCAGTGCGTTGCGACAATCGCGCCAAAGGAAATCGACGCAGGCCGGGGACAGCCCGATCGGGGCGAGCAGATGACGCAGGAAGACGGCCGCGCAACGGCCCTCGTGGGCAGCCACGACGCGCCGCACTGGCGCGATGAGCAGCCGCGGCGTGTCCTTGGGCTCGGCACGCAGGGAACGCGCGAACGCCTCCCACTCCTGGTTCAACACACGGGCGAGACCTTGCCTGAACGGCCTGGGCACGAACAGGAGCTCCTCCAGCGGACATCCGTTGGTGGAGAACTGCGTCGCCGCCTCGCGCAGCTGGTAACGCGTGCGCCCCCAGTCACGGGTCCAGCTCGAATGCCACCGGCAAAGGGATGCGGCCTCCCAAAGACGATGCGCGAGCGACTGGATCGTCACCGCCGACATGGCCGGTTCGCTCGCGGCGACGGGCCCAGTCCGCAAGGCGATCCGGTGGCCCCGCACGGCCGCCGCACCTGGATCGCCTGGCGCCGTTTCGCAGGCAGCAAGGGACACGGTACATCGCGGCGCTCCAGAACCGCCTGGCGCGACCTCGTCATGGAAGAAGATGCATTCGGAGTCGTGTGCCGGGCCCTGCTGGGGCCAGACCGCCAGGTGGCACCTGTCCTGCCGCAGTCGGATCTGCAGCTTCAGCGGCTCGGGGCGGCACTCGCACAGCGCATGCCCGAAGCATTGGCGTGCGGCGAACAGCGCGCGCTGGATTTCGGGCCGGTTCCAGCCTTCGCGCAGCTGCGCCTGCGCCACGCGCTCGCCGCCGGCGAGCACCGTGTACGAGACGGTACGCGGGCGCGCCTGCTGGTGCGTCGAGGGGGTCGCTGGCGCCACGACGGCTCCGTTCGAGGGTGTCAGTTGCGCACGGCCTCAGGGCCCCGCGCGTCATCCTCGGACAGGGATTCCTCGCCATGGTCCGGATGTCGCGACCAGCGCGCAGCGGAGCGATCCGCCAGGTCGAAGATCGAGGCGATCGACGGAAATGCCTCGAGCACCCGGTGTGCGCGCCCTTGCGGTCCCTCGGGATCGACCGTGCACACCCTCTCCACCCAGTACGGATCTCCCCAACCGGTCTCGTCCTCTTCGGCGACCAGATTGCGGTGGACTGCCTCGACGCTGCCGTGGCGGGCCAGGCGCTCGCGGGCCGACCAGGCGCGGCGCAGCCAAAGCATGCCGGTCCAGGTGAGGCTCACCAGGCTGTTCTTCCCCACGACGTCATCATCCGGATCGGGAGCCGCCGGATCCTCACCGGGGAAGTTCACGATGTTGACCAGGAACAGCTTCTCCATCGCCCGCAACGCCTGCCGCAAATGCTTCTTGCGCTTGGGCACCGTCGCTTTTCCCGTGAGCTTCTGGGCGAGATCCTCGAAGCTGGCCACACCCCGCTGTTCGTAGATCCACGTCAGCAGCGTTGTGCGCTGCGCGCGCTCGGTCGTGCGCGGGATTTCGGCGATGAGAGCGTCGATCTTCGGCCCGAGCGACTCCCAATGGGGATGCGCGATCAGTTCGTCGATCTGGGCGTCCGTGAGTTCGGTCGGCAGGAAAGATGCAGCGGAGGTGGGCAGCATGGGTAAAAGGCCTGCGAGTCCAGCACGAAGCCGTAGCGAAGTATTGGATTGCAGGCCGGATTCCGCGCCGGCGCCATCGCGTGCTTGGCACTGCGTTGTCGCCGCGTGTGCGGCGCAGGGCAACGCGCTCGCCAGCGGTCGGGGAATGTTGGATGCCCTTGACCTCCATCGGTTGGCAATCGGGTCGCCTGCGCGAAAGTCCCGTGAGCGTGCGGTACCGGCGTCTTGAACTTCGCTGGGCGTCAGGCAAGCTGGATTGCGCTAACCTCCCTGCCGCAGGAGACGACGTGAATCGGACCATTCTGTTTTCGGCTCTGGCCGCATTCGCCCTTTCGACTTTCGGCGGCCAGTCGCCGCTCGCCTACTCTCGGCCCGAGAACGGACGCGCGCCAGGCACACGCTCACCCCTGCCGGACAAGGTCGTGGTCGAACGGGTCCTGGACGGCGATACGGTGGTGGTGCGCGGCATCAAGGAGCGCGTCCGGCTTGCGAACATCGACGCTCCGGAGATGAGCCACGGCTACGGCAAACCGGGACAGCCGTTCAGTGTTCAGGCTGCCAGGTGGATGGAAAGGAAGGTGCAGGGGAAGGCGGTCACCCTGCGCTGCCCCGAGCAGGATCGGTATGGCCGGTGGATCTGCGACCTCTTCCTCGACGGGGAATACGTGAACAAGGAATTGGTGCGCGCAGGGCTCGCATGGGCGAACACCGCCAACCGGCGTTACCTGCGCGACGAGTCGGTGCTCGAGGCACAGCGTGAGGCGCAGCACGGGCACAGAGGGTTATGGGAGCAGCGCCGGCCCACCGCCCCGTGGCTGTGGCGACAGGAGTGCTGGCTGGGGCGAGCCTGCGCCGGCGCCGCCTCGCTCCAAGCGCCATCGGCGCGTGGCCCTTTCGCCCTTGTCCACAAAATGCATGAATGACTCTGGGACAACTACGCTCGTCGTACCCTGCCGGGGAGAGGCGGCGGGGGGCCGCACCGGTAACGCGTAGTCAATACGCAATTCGCTGACGCGTGAATGCGGAGCGTGTATCCGCGCGCTGCGCAGGCCTTGGCGCCTTGGACGTGGCAGCGGCGGCGCTCGCACTGGCGGCGGGCGCGCGAAACCCCGGCTGGAATCTGGGCGTCGGCAGATGGTCGATGCCGCCGGAAGCCACCGCGCTGTCACCAGGCAGCGCCGCCGCGTTGGCGTGCCGGCGTAGCCCTGGCAACACCTGCGCTGGCGCGTCTGCCTTCTCGCTGCCACCCGCGATTCAACGGCCGCTCGCCAACGGCCAACTGGCGCCGAGGGGCCGCGTCCCCCGCCGGCTTCCTTATCAATTCGAATTGCCTCAACGGCATCGGATGTACTCCATGCGGTTCCAAAGCGAGTTGTCAGCCACGGCGGGTGTTGGCCGAGAGCTGCCGTGAAGGGAAACTCAGCTCAATCGCGCGCACCTTAAGTGCCATCGGCCCGCATCGGAACCTAGTCACGCCATGAGGATTCGATTTACCCTGGTGTCGTGAAGCGAGTCGGTAGGCGCTCCCGGCTGCTGCTTTCAACGTCGATCTCCGAAATCGCCCCACCCCTCTTCGCTTCTGCGTTTTATCCCCTCGTCCAATTGGTGCTTGCCGAGGCGGCTCAACGCGGGCATATTGCCGCGGCCGGTACCTCTGACCCAGGGGACTAAATCGACATGACCAGGACTGCTTCGAACTGCGCGCCGCGCGCGCCGAGGCCCTCACTTGAGTGGACTCCCAATGTAGAGTCCACCAGTGCCCTCGATGTCGCAAAGTGGCTGATCCCGGGCGTCACGGGACTGTTCGCGGTGATCGGCTATCTCGTGCGCTCCGCGCACGCGGGGCTGATCGGGCGCGATGTGGACTTCGCCTCCGCGACCGGATACGCGGGCGCAGCCGCGGACTTCGTCAGCGACCTGCCCCCCGTGGTGATAGACGCGCTGCTGGACCTGCAGCGCGAATTTTCAGTCGCGGGGCATTTCTTGGAACTCGTACGGGCGGGGCTTGGTGTGGTGCTGGTGCTGCTCATTGCTCGCTGGGCGAGGGACAAGAACGCCTCCTCGCATGACAAGCGCCTGGCCGCCGTTGCGCATTACCTTCCTGTCGCCGCCCTTCTGTTCCTGCTGGCGTGGAAGTTCCTGACACTCGACGCACCACTCGGCAAGGTGGAGGGTGTCGTGATCGGCACCAACTTGGACACGCTGGCGGAGAAGGAGCCGACGCCCTGGTCTGCTGAATCGATTCGAGGGGCAGCGCAGGCCAGGGTTGCAGCCGCGGCTGCTTCTGCGGCAGGGACCCTGTCAGCGACCGCGGCAGGGGCATCCGCATCGGCGTCAGCCTCGGCGTCGACTCCAGCACGGGACCTGCCGCAGCAGCATCTCCAGCGCTTCATCGCTGCGGAGGCAGACTGCCTTTACCGGAGCATTGCACTCACCCGCTTGCGGCAGGCAGGTTCCGATCTGCATACGCTCCCCGGACAGGATGTGCACGGCTGTCCCGCCGACAACGCCGTCGGCACAGATGTACAAAAGGGGGAGTTCGTCGCGCGCCTGATGGGCTGTGCACTCGTGGCCGTCCTGGCGGTGGTGGCCGTCCGCCAGCGTACTTTCTGGATCAACGCCATCGGCGTGCTCGGGCTCGCATCGCTGCTCACCCTTCCCTACGCATACGGCAAGCTGATGGTGCCAAGCTATTTCGAGGTGGGGCAGGTGCTGCTGTCGGAATCACTTGCAAAGGTGGCGCTGCGCGGTCCGGTCGACGCCAGCGCACGGATGATCGAGGCGATCGTCCTCTCCCGGCGCGGTCCCGAAATCGATTTGCTAGTGCGTATTCCGGTGAGCTGCCCTGGACTGCGGGGCGGCGGAGCGGCCGATACCGCGCTCGATTCCTACCAGTTCTACGTGGGCCGGCTTTGGACCATCCCCGCCTCACAGATCCTCTCCATCCGGGAAATTCACCGCGAAGACGTCATCGCCTGGAAGCTTCACAACGACCGCGGCTGCCCCCAAAAGCCGACCGTGAGACAACCAATATCGGAGAGTTGACGCATGATTCCATTGAACGCCAAGGCTTGCCTTCGCACCGGATCGCTGCTGCTCGCATTCGTGCTGTACACCCTGCCGCTCTCCGCCGCGCCAGAAGTGGCCAGCTTCACCCGTGAAAAGGTTCGTCCGTTGAACGCGAATGTTGCATTCTCAGTGCCACTTGACCGCAAGTTCCGCGTCGGCCAGCGCCTCATCCTGCCGCTGGGCGCGTCGGCTGAGGCGCGTGCCCTGCTCGCCAACGGGTTTCAGCTCCGCATTTTTCGCGTCGCTGCATCCGGCGTCCACCCTAAGCCCCTTGATCCGTTCTTTGATCCCTGCTATGTCTTCCTCTCCACGGTCCTGCCGTTCGTGGGCGGAACCGGGGCCAACGTGGTCATCGAGTTTGCGGATTTCAGCTGGTTGTCCATCCCCGAAAGCGGCCCGGTGGGGCCTGGTCATTTCCTCCTGGTTGTACAGGTTGGCGGCGATGCCGACCCTACATTCCGTTTGGAAGGCGACCTGAAGAAGTACTTCGACTCCGGCTTCTACTTCGAAGTCGGCGCGCGTGACGTGTCCCCGACCCAGATCGCGAACGAGCGCACGCTAAATGCAGAGTACTTTCGCAAGGTCAAACGGCGCGCCCAACTGAATCGCCCTGACATCAAGTGCTTCCGGCCGGAGGCGAGATATCGCTCTGACGAGGAAGAATTCCTGGCATACCTGCAGCCCCCCTGCGCCCCAGAGTTGGACCTCACCACACTTCACTGAGAGCTGAATCGTGCGCGTGAGCGTCGCCGCGCGCCATCGCTGCGAAACGAGGCGACCCTTTCCTGAATTGTCCGTGCGATAGCCACGCGCGTATCGCTGACCGGCACAGTTGCAACTCGCACGCCACTGCGGACCAATGCGCGCATTGATGTTTCGTTGCTGGCCACCCGCAATTCACGTGATCCAGGATCCGCATCCATCCTCGGAGGGTCCACACACCTCGCGGAAAGTTGAAGGACGTCGAAGGAATCAGCGGCCGCTTTTGGCGGAGTCGAGATGTGGCGCGGTGACTGTAGGTCCGACATCGCTGTTGCCGCCGCTTTCGCTGTGGCGGTGCCCTATGAGCCAGATCATGGCTCCGTTTCCACATCCCGCTCATCGAACCGGACGTGCGGATCCCCGCATCCGGCTCTCGGACCAGACTTCACGCCTTCACCCACGACTCGCTGCGCCCGCGCGCAGTCAGGCGTACGAGCCCGAGGCGCCCGTACAGGTGCGAGAGTGGATAGCTCCCGCCCTTGCGCTGCCTGACCTTGTACTTGTGGCGCAACCACCGGCGCAACCGCGGAGCGGTGTAGTTGTCGAGCGCCCGATACGCTTGGCTGACCATGCCTACCTGGAAGTAGTTCGCCCAGCCACGCAGCGCGCGGCCCTTTTCCAGGACCCGCAACTTCCGCTGGCTGATGGCCGGCAGCGCCATTTCCCTGCTGGGCGACCAGTTCACCCTGCTCGCCCTGCCCTGGCTGGTGCTGCGCCTGACCGGCGACACCGTGGCGCTGGGCACCGTGCTGGCGCTCGTCGGCATCCCGCGCGCCGTCTTCATCCTTGTGGGCGGCGCGGTGGTCGACCGCTTCTCGCCGCAGCGCGTGCTGATGCTCACCAAGTACGTCAACACCGTGCTGCTCGCGGCGCTGGCGCTGGGAGTGTGGCAGGCGGCCCTGACGCTGCCGGTGATCTATGCCTTGTCGCTGGCCCTGGGCATCAGCAGCGCGTTCAGCATCCCCTCGGGCACGTCCATCCTGCCGCACGCCCTGCCGCCGGCTCGGCTGGCTGCCGCCAATGGCGTGATGATGGGCCTGCGGCAACTGAGCATGTTCCTCGGCCCGCTCGCGGCCGGCGTGCTGATCGCCCTGTTCGGCGACGGCTCGGGCGGGGTGCAGGATGCGGGAGGCATCGCGCTGGCCTTCGGGCTCGACGCGTTCAGCTTCGCGCTCTCCGCCTGGACGCTCTCACGCGTCGTGACGCGCCTGCTGCCGGCCAACCCGGTGCAGCATGCGCCCCTCTGGGCCTCGGTGGCCGGGGGCCTGAAGCACGTGGGGGGCGACGCGCAACTGCGCACGCTCTACCTGTACTGGGGCGCCGTCGCCGTGCTGGTGCTCGGGCCCCTGCACATTGCCCTGCCGGTGCTGGCCCAGAGCACGCCGGGGCTGGGCGCTTCGGCGCTCGGCTTGATGCTGGGAGCGCACGGTGCCGGCACGTTGATCGGCATGGTGGCTTCGGGCCTGCGCCCCGGCATGCGCATTGGAACGCTGGGCACCAGCGTGCTGCTGGCGGACATCGCCATCGGCTGCTGTTCGTGCCGCTGGGTGGCATCACCGCCGGCGTGGCAGGCGCCGTGCTGATGGTCCTGGTGGGCACTCTCGGCGGCTTCATGCTGGTGGCGGTGTTCACCTGGGTGCAGAAGCACGTGCCCCCCGCCATGATCGGCCGGGCCATGAGCCTGTTCATGTTCATCTTCATGGGGCTGGTGCCGGTGGCATCGGCGGGCGCGGGGTGGTTGCTGCGGGTGGTGACGTTGCCGCAGCTGTTCGCGGGGTCGGGGTTGCTGCTGGTGGCAGCGGCGCTGCTGGCGTGGGTGGGGACGCCGATTCGGGCTGTCAACGATGCGGTGGCCAAGACGGCGTGAGGAATTCCGCGATACGCCAAGTCCGCTCTCGACCCACGACGGCCGTTCCTAGCAACATGCACGGCCCCCCTGCTAGCGTACGAACGCCTCCGGATCCCGCTTCGCCGCCGACGCAGGCAGTCCGAAGACACGATCGAAGGCCCACGTGGATTCGATCGCGTAAAGGAAGAAGAACACGAGCAGCGCGAGATTGGCCATGAATGCAGCGGCCACCGAGATGTCCAGCCACGAGGACATGACGGGAAGAAGGATTACGACCAGGCCACCTTCGAAGCCGGCGCCGTGTGCAAGCCGCCTCGCGAAGGAGCGCCCGCGCACGGCTTGCCGCGACTCCCAACGCTCGAAAACCCAGTTGAAGGCGTAGTTCCAGGCCAGCGCAATGGTGGATAGCACTACAGCCAGTCCGAAAGTGGATGCCTGCGGCTTGTCGAAGGCAAGACTCAGCAGGGGCCCGACGGCTGCGATGGCGATCACCTCGTACAGGACGGCTTGAAGAACACGGCGGGCGGTGGGTGACACCTTGAATTGTTGTCGCCGACCGAAAATTGAGCCAGTGGCTCAGTTTTCGGTCGGCGACAACACACAGTGCTTTCCTGCGGCCGGTGCAATCGACTGAAAGGCACCAATTGGGGCCGATCCTTCGCCCTGAGCGCGGCCGTCCGGAGATTGGTGGCCGATCGAGCGCGCCTTACCAAAATGCGCAGAGGCTTAGCAGCATGGAGACGCCATCGCGGCCTACGACCTCTAGGCAAATTGCTTCCTCTCTGGCGCCCACTCACATCGGACTAGCTAGTCTCGACTGGGTTGATGCTATGGGTGCGGAATACCGCTGCTTGGCCGACGTCTGCTCCATTTGCTGCTCTCCCCAACGACAGCTGTCAGCGAAACGACCGAGTTTCAGCCGTCTATGTCATCGCGCCTCGACTTCATAGGAACACTACAGTGAGGTAGTCGGCACGAGCGTCTCTTCCGCCGGAGGAACGGGCAGCGACGCTGCCGGGAGCACCGCTAAGCAGTTGCTCCCGCCGCTGCGAAGCGCCAGCTCTCCTACGCGCGCTTACGGGCTGGAACCGGGAGCGGAACTGCCTTCACGGAGGCGACGCGCTTCTTCTTTGCACGGGTCTTTGCTGCCTTCTTGGCCTTGTCCGAGAGCATTTCTTCCTTGGCTTTCGAATCGGGCACCCACGTCTGCCTACCGCCAGCGAGCAAGTGCTTGGCCAATTGAGCCCAGGTATACCGACGGACGTAGTTCTTTCCGTCCTTCGGCATGAAGTCGACACGACCCTTGCTCATGATCATCGTGCCACCGCCCTTAAGATCAATCTCGACGGGCGCAACGCCAAAATCTAACGCCGGTAGCTTTACCCTTGCAGTCGCCACTTGGTGCTTCTCCTCTATGCGGACCCGCAGAAGGTACCACGACAGCAGTTCCGTCTCCAGAATTCAGTGGGCCGGAATGACCAACCCGAACGCGAGATCTTCCAGGCATGAGCGCAATGCCTCCGGTGTCAGCGGGTGCTAGCGATCCGAAATCGCGCCGAAGGGGTTCATGGCGCCCAAGGCCGCTTCTGGCCGATTCTGTGGAAAAACTCGCCTCTCGGCCAGATCGCCACTGCTGCAGGGGTACTCAAACCCCTAGCCACTCTGTGATCGCGCGGTCTACGCGGTTCTAGACGGTACGTTTGTGCAAATGCTTCATCGCAACACGGGCGATCGGAGTTTTTCAACACAATCGGCCGGGAGCAGCCATGGCGTACGCCGACCGGCTCTTGATGGAAATCGCAGATCTCAGCGAAGTTTCACGTGCTCGGTCGTATTCACCCTCCGGATCTCAAGCATCTCCTCAAAAGCCTTCAGCATCGCAGAGAAGGACGCATATCCATGCTCCCCAAGATCAAAAGTGGAATCCAACCTCTGGATCATGGGCCCGATCTCCGCCTTATTAACCCACGGCTCCTTCTTCTTGTCTGCCAGCAGCCGCAACGCGCGTCTCAGAAGATCCCTGGGCGCTTCGGGGGCAGCAATTACCAACGGCCCCCGCGAATCGGCAGTCAACGGCGCCTTTTCTTCGGCTGAAACCGGGTCAGCGGCACTGGCGGCGGCCACGGACTGTTCAGAGGTCGGGGGAGCGACTTCGGCGACTTCGACCAGCGTCTCGTAATAGCGAAATTCATGGCAGCTCTTCGCCCAGTGCCGGTTCGTCGATGGCCGTGTGCCCACTCCAATGAGAACTCTTCCCGCGGCCTTGATCTTCTGCGAGAGCGGCATGAAGTCGCTGTCGCCACCGACGATGATCACTGTGCCAATGTGCGCAAAGCGACTGATGTCTTCTGTGGCGTCCAGGCACAACTTGATGTCAGCTCCATTCTTCGCCGCTCCGCCGGGCGGGAACAGCTGGATCAGTTCCACCGCGTTCTGCAGTAGTTGGTCTCGGTATCGGCCAAAGAACTGCCAATTGCAGTAAGCGCGATTTATGGCGATCGGCCCGAACGACGCGGCCAGGTCGACTACGGCCTGCACGTTTACCAGTGGATCCTGAGGCCGGAACCGAAGGTCTCCGCGGGCATATGCCCCAGGCTCCTTCTGCTCACACAGCCCCGCGTGAATGTTTTCGAAATCCCAGTAAAGGGCCACGGTGTGCCCTTCCGGTCCGAGCTCACTCGACATCGCTTCCTCCCCACATTTGCCTTATGTTATCTGTTGCGGCGGGTGCACAGGTCGCGGCGGCAGCCATGCGGGGTTTGGCGACGGAGTAGACACACGGCCTCGACAGCGCACGGCCTTGGCAAGGTCGACAGAGGGTGAGGTGTACCGTAGGGCAGCTTCCGGCCCAAAAGGTAGACGACACGAGCCGAAGAGATCCTGATGCTTGTAGCGGCACGAGGGACAGTTGGGAGTCCTTTGAGCCCTTTCCGGCCGGTACACGCCACGTTTTCAACCGATGGGGCGTTGACTCAGATGCTCAGGGAGGTCTCCTCGAAATGCGGTCATCACGACTTCAGCCTGAGTGTCGCGAGAACGAGCCGCCCCTTGTTCTTTCGGCCAGCAATGTGGCAAATGCGAAATACCGCGCCGCGGCGTACAGGAACGCGCCGGCCACGATGTCGACAACAATTCAAGAACCCACGCGGACGATGCCGCTAGCGTGACGTGTTCCGGCACGTGGTCGAAGCAGTCTTGCAGCGGTGCATGCTGGAAGGCCTGGTTTGCGGCGAGGCTTTGCGATCGACGGACGCAGAGAAGCTGGCCGAGCGCGAAGGCGGATCGTCTAGTGCGGTGCACTAGTATCTCGAGACACGAGGCCAACAACCCTGGCCCGGTGGAAAGCGACTCGGACGAGCCGCCCAATGGCGATTCAGCCCCGCCGAAGAACATCTCGCCCACCGATCCTGCAGTGCGCTGGACGGCCGCGCCAGGCGGACCGGCCTTCTTCGCGAATTCGACCAACTACTTGATCGACCTGGATGCACGGATCGTCGATGTGGAAGCCAGGCCCGCCCACCGCACCGAAGAAGTCGACGCAACACGGTCGATATTTGAACGCCTGGAGCAGAGGTTTGCTGTACTGCCGAACCGGACCAAGTCCAGTCGCAGAGCGGGTTGCAAGTCGGCGCTTGAGCTACTTCCTCAGCGTTAAAACTCGATCTCTCTTCTCGCGGACCCACGAATCGCTATTCAAGATCTCCCGGTAGCCACCAGAGCCATCTGCATTCAGAACGAAACGAATCTTCTCGCACCCGCCCATGCGCGGAGTTGGCGTGATCGTAATGGTTGACTCAGTACGTTCGACGGTTGCCTTCAGAGCCGACCTATAGCAACTGTCCAAGGCGACCGCCTGCATTCGAAACTCGGCTTCGCCCCCGCGTTCTTCGAGAGAAATCTGCCCCATGCTCCCGGGCCCACTAGCGTCATAGGTCAGATAATTCCATTTTTGGGCGTAAGCATTCCCGGAGGCCAGGATCGTCAGTGAGGCGAGGACCAGTCCCGTTCTGCGATAGTGCTTCATGTGAGCCTTCTTGGTTCCTGGGAAGGATGGTACGGGACGCATGTTGCAAGAGTGAATCCTTGTCGACGACTCGGAAGCACCTCGACGACGTCTCCTTGCGGGTGCTGGATCAAGTGTGGCAGTGGAACGAGGCGATGCCGTGACATAGAACAATGTTGGTCAATGTTGGCCCTCCACCATTTGGACGATATGGGCCGCCGCCGCGCCTCGAACCCACGGGCACGGCCGGTGCTGAATACCAGCATCGCTCATCGTCGCTGCTTCCGCGATGCCCCCGACAGTACATCGAAAGAGCCAAGGGAAGTACCGATGAATTGCCCCAGAAGAATCAGCGCGGGCTGCTTCTGGCCGGGGCAGATGAAAGACTGAATGTCTTTTGGCACGGAGCAGACGCGGACAGCCGAGCGCCTCCTCGAGAGACTGATTCCTACCTCACTGCAGCGTATTCCAGCACAGTTGCGTGCGTCGCCGTAACCGATTCGCACGTGGCTGCTCACGATTTCGCCAGCGCCTTGTATGTCACCGCGCCAACCGGCAACAGCGCGATCACGTTCTTCGCCGCCTCCTCGGTGCGGTTGCCCCACTGATTGCTCATCGCGTAGGTCGCCCCATTCGAATGGAACAGTTCCTCGTCGTCGACGAAGTAGCGGCCACTGTCGCGATCCGGGAATTGGTCCATCAACTGGCCACCTGAAAGCGTTCCAGCGGCCCTAAGGAAGATCGAGTCCCGGCGCCATGGGATCGCTTCTGCGATCTGCTCCGGCGTTCTCCCCTGCTTGACCGCTTCGCGTACCACCTCGAACAGGAAGCGTCGCTTGGGCAGCCCGGTGAACGTCCCGAATGAGCTGGTCACCTCGAACTTGGTGAAGTCCCTCCCGCTCGCTTCGGCCTTCGCCTGCTGATTTGCTTTCTCACGGATCGCGACTTGGTACTCCTGCGCCTCAGGCAGCGGCAGCACCTGCTGGATGTCTAGCAGGATCCTGTCGCTGCTCTTGTGGGGTCGCATCCGCACGCAGGTGATGTCCAACCCTTGGGCGTTCAGCCAGAGAACTGCGGTGGTGATCTCCCGGTCGAAATCACCCGAAGCCAGCACGATGCGCACAGCTGTGCTCAGGGTGACCGGTCCTTCGGGTATATCGAGGAACTGCCTGATTCGGACCTCAGCATCGTCGCTGTGCTGGTTGCGCTTGGCCAGGAACGCCGCGTGTGCGTCCACGGCTTGCTGAAACGTCATGGCTGAAACCATCGCGGCGTACCGCAGCGCCTGCAGTTCCATGTGTCCGCCGTCTTCCGACCGCTTGAGTTCCACCACGACCAGCCGCCGATCCTCGTCGAGGCACAGAAGGTCAATGCGTCGCCTGGAGTCTTCCCAGTGACCGAACTCCTCGGTCAGCACCATCGTGCCGGGCGCGATGGCTTCTATCTTGTCCAGCAGCGCGCGCTGCAGGTGCTTGCGCTCCTGCACGTCCAGGGTGGCAAAGGGAGAAGTGGGAACCGCCTCGAGGGCGGTCTTGTGGAGATCGAGCGAGTAGATGGCCATGGGCGCTCCTGCAAATGCTGCGCCGGATTGTGCCGCTGCTGGCATTGCGTTCCGTCGCAATCTGAGGTCTTGGGTTGCGGCCATCATTTACGCGCGCGAGCCGTGCGCAACCCGGGTGTAGCGCATTCGGGGGGAAGATCCGCGCACCCGACGAAGCAGCGGATAGCTCTCCAGCGGCGAGTGAATACCACAAGACTCATCAGAAAGGACGACTGCTCTTGGCCGAACTCGGCCCTCGCGTTACGGACCCTTCTGCCCCAGCTTCCGGCAGATATCCGTCCGCGCGCTCAGCCCGCGATCACGCCCACCACGCATCACGGCCCCCTTTGTCTTCAGGTACCATGAAGGTCCATTGGCAGCTACGAAAGGAGGTGATATGTCTTCATTCTCTTGGTCCGAGAGGGACCTTCCCTACGTGATGTAGCCAGGTCTCGACCAGACCCGCGGGCGCTCCCACTATTTGTGGGCAGCGCCCGCGTCATTTTGGAGCGCCCTTTCGCCCTCACTGCTGCTTCCGACCCGAACCGGCCGTCGCCGAGGACCTGTGGTTTCCCCTGAGCGGGTCCACAGCCAGCCTCACTTCATTTCTGGCGCAAGTAGCCGGCGGTTAGAAGAGACGCTGCTCGTGCTTCTGACAGGAGCCTCTTGCCGCCTCTACGAACTGATCTCGCCGGTTTTGGTACCGGGTAAGCACGAGGATCTGACCGGTGAATCGGTCGACTAGCATGCGAACGCCGCTCGTGGTGTACCAAGCTATGCGCGCGGAGGTGATCTCCGCGCGCTGCTTATCGACAACTTGCGCGCCAGGATGCACGCTGTATGTGGCATCCGACGTTTGGCCGCCTTTATAGAAAATCTCGCACCGAAGAACAAAGTCGTCATCCGCTGCGTGTGCGCTCGCGCCGCCGAGAATGGCGAGCCCGACTCCGATCCAAAATCGCATACTCTGCTTTCTAGTGCCTGCTCAGCAGTATAGTTTCGCAAAAGTAGACTGAGTCGGGCAAGTTTGTCAAAGCGCGACGATCGCACAGGTTGACGCAGCGGCGGCACGACATCGTGGTGAGCTGGACGCGTAGGGCTTCCTGGTTGCTCCGACTGTTGTGCCGGACAATGCCTGCTTCTGGGCCGACAACGGCCGCCAAGGGCAAGAAGCGGTCCTGCTCGGCGTGGCGACGTCGGTAATCGCCAGCTACCTGTGGGAGATCACGGGTGCAAACCGTGAGCTCACCGAAGGCATCTCCGCCCGGCTGGCCGCCGCCATGCTGCTGTACGTCGGTTTCTGGCTGCACAGGCGCTCGTACGCGCAGGCCTGGCAGGCCTTCATCCGCGAGCATGTGACCGCGGCCCTGGGCAAGCAGACGCTGTGGGCGATGGCCGGCATCTCCTTCCTCGCCGTGTATCACGAACTGTTCGAGATGGTCCTGTTCTACCAGCCCTTGTGGGGACAGGCCGGGCCCGACGGGCACAGTGCCGTGCTGGGGCATCGCCGCCGCGGCGGGCCTGCTGGCGCTACTCGCCTGGGTCATCCTCAAATACAGCGCACGGCTGCCAATCGGCACCTTCTTCACGGCAACCTCGGGCCTGCTGGTGCTGATGGCGGTGGTGTTCGTGCGCAACGGCATCGCCGCATTGCAGGAGGCCGGGCTGCTGCAATCCACGCCGACAGCCTTCGTCTCCCTGCCGATCCTCGGCATCCATCCCAATGCGCAGGGGCTCGGCGCGCAGGCGCTCGTGCTGCTACTCATCGCAGCGGCGGTGTTCGCCGGCCGCCGCGGTGCCCCGCACGCGCGGCCGCAATAAGCTCAGAGCCAGACGGTTCCGCTGGGCATCTGGATCTCGGCGCCCGGGTCGCCAATACTGGCGACCGCGCCGATCACGATGCTCAGCACGCCCACGAAGATGCTGGCGAGGAAGGCGGTGCCGAAGCCCGCGATGGTGAAGCCACGCACCAGGCGCGCGACCAGCAGCAGCATCAGCGCGTTGATCACCAGCAGGAACAGGCCGAAGGTGACGAGCGTGAGAGGGAATGTCAGCACCACCAGGACGGGCCGCACGATCGCATTGGCGAGGCCCAGCAGCAGGGCGGAGATCAACAGGGCGCGGCCGCTGTCGAAGCGCAGTCCCTTGAACAGACGGCTCGCCAGCCAGAGCGACAAGGCGGTGATGCCCCAGTGGACGAGAAAGGGCAGGAGGTGCGAAATCATGCGCGTCGAGCATACCTGCCACTGCGCAGGACTTCCCGTCATCTTGCACGCTAGGGAAGGTCTGAACAACTCGAAATCGCGAGCCGCTGGTACTGGCGCATTCCGCCGAATCGCGTTGATTTCATGATTTCGTGATCGCCCCCCAGGGTGATTTTCGAGGGCTTACCGCCCCCTCATGCTGCTTTCGGACGCACCTCTCCCGTCATTGCCATCAACTGCTTTCGCACCATCCACAGGTTCGACAGCGCGAACAGCGTCACGACGTGCGCGGTGTTCTTGACCAGACCGCGGAAGCGCACCTTGACCAATCCGAACTGGCGCTTGATGACGCGGAAGGGATGCTCCACCTTGGCGCGAATGCTGGCCTTGCCGTGCTCCTGCTTCTGCACCCGCCTCTCCGCTCTGCCCTCGGGCATCTTGGCAACGTCGCTGGGCCGCGCAGCGATGTTCCATTGCAGCTCTTCGCGATCCACGCGGCTGGGCGCTCCTCGATAGCCGGAGTCGGCCCAGACCTGTTCTTCCTTGCCGTGCAGCAGGTCGGCGACCTGTTCGACATCGGATTCGTTGGCCGCGGTGGTCGTGACGGTGTGCACCAGGCCGCTATCAGCGTCCACGCCGATGTGCGCCTTCATTCCGAAGAACCACTGCTCGCCCTTCTTCGTCTGGTGCATGACCGGGTCGCGTTCCCCCTCGGCGTTCTTCGTGGAGCTGGGCGCGGCGATGATGGTCGCGTTCACGATGCTGCCTCGCTTGAGCAGCAGCCCCTTGCGCGCCAGCAGCGCGTTGACCGCCTTGAAGATGTCGTCGGCCAAGTCGTTGGCCTCGAGCAGGTGCCGGAAGTTCAAGATGGTGGATTCGTCCGGAATCGGCTCGTTCAGGCTCAGACGCGCGAAGCTGCGAAGCGAGGCGATCTCGTACAGAGCCTCCTCCATCGCCGGGTCGCTCAGAGCAAACCAGTTCTGCATCAGGTGCACCCGCAGCATCGAATCCCGAATTGGAGTTCCTCTCACGGCTGGAGGGCGCCGTGCCGGAACTGCGCTTTTGTCCGCAGGTCGCTATGGGAGCCCTGATCGATCCGGCGGTTCCGCGCGCCAACGGCAAGACATACTTTCGGCTGCGCGGCATGTTCTCTCAAAAGATCGTCGACTTCGTGGCGCAGCGGCGCTCCGATGGCAAAGTCGTCGCGGTGATCGAGCTTGATGACCGCACGCACCGCGCCGAGAAGGATGCGCGGCGAGACGAGATGCTCACTTCAGCCGGCTACCAAATCGTGCGCTGGAACTCCAGATCCAAGCCGGACGCCGTTGCGATCCGGGCAGCGTTGGTGCCGCCGCCGCAACAGTCGGCCGATGCCTATCACGCGGGTCCGACGGCCCGACCAGCAAACGCTGCGCGGTCGGCTTGAATGGCTTGGCTGCCAAGGCTGCGCGTGCATGGCGCATGAAGGCAAGCACCCCACGCGAGCGCCGTCGAGGACGGCGCCGACTCAGAGTCCTTCAACGGGTGTCGGCCGACAACTGCATGGCCCAGCCGACCAGCGTGGGATTGAGGCGGAAGACGCGGAAGGCCTCGTAGCCTTTACGCGGCATGAAGATCGGCTCGCGGGGCTTGTTCTCCTCCGGCGCCCAACGGTGCCCAACGGTGCCCCAGGTCGTAGTCCACCAGCCAGGTCGCCCACACCACTTCGCCAATGGTGCCGCGCGCGGGCAGGGTCCCAGCGACGCCAGAGATGACATTCAGGGCCGGCTCCACTGCTGTGCGTGTCCACGGCTTGGGCACCGAGTCCCACGCATGGCGGTCGGTGCGCGCAGCAAGCGCGTCACCGCGTCCTGCACCACCTGGTCCAGCCGCACCGGCGCGAGCCAAAACATGTTTGAGCCAACTCCTTGAAGCGACTCTGGCACCCGTACGGGTGCAGCTTCAAGACGATAGTGCAGGTAAAGGCCCGAAAGCATCTGCAAGAACATCGCACTTTTGCACCGGGCACCAAGGTGCCTTGGCGGCCGCGAAACGGCGGCGTAGAAACGCAGGGTTGACAGCAAGACCCACGTCCAAGGAGAAATGCAGACGTGTTCATCATTGACCTCACCCGGGGGTTCCTGCCCGGACAGCTGGGGGCGTCGACCGCTGCTGCGCTCGCGGCGATGGCGCCGTCGCATCGCGTGCTCGCGTGGCTGCGCGCGCAGCGGCTGCAGGCGCGTGCCGCGCGCGAGGTGCTGCGGATGGCGGGCGAGGTATCGCGCACCGCTGCCAGGCTGGAGCACGAACTCGCTTCGGTGCGGGGCGACCCGAGGTCCGCGGCTTACCGGGACCGCTGCGCGCAATTGCGCGCCCGCGCCGACCTGGCCCTGGCGGGTGCCCGCCGCGTGCGGCAACTCCGCCTCGGCCGCCTGCTGCGCGCCATGAGCCGCCTGAGCAGCGACGCTCGAAGGCTGCACCAATGCCGGCAGGACCTGCAAACCGACAGGCTGGCCTGGGAGCTGGCGCGCAGCGCGCGGGGGCGTCAGGCCGACTTCCGGCGGGAGAAGCCGGGTAAGGCACGCGCCTGGGCGTGAGGCGGGCCGCGCGGGCAGAGCGCGCGCCAAGCCGGCGGCGCCTCGCGCGTGAGGCAGTCCGCTTCATGCGCAAACCTGGCACAGTCCCGAGCATTGAGGTCAGGCCCAGGTGAGAACAACGGTGCCTGCGACCGCACTCGTTTGTCTTCGCGCACTGCCCCCGCCTGCCCCTAGGCATCGAAGCGCTTGATGCGCCTGGGACGCCAGAAGACGGTCCGGTATGTGCTGCTCGCGGCCCCTCGAGTTCCACGGTGAAGAGCGAAGCCGGCAGCATTCATTCGCGCCGTGAACTCCAGCAGCTCCAGTGCGCTGAACAGCCAGACTTCGCGGTAGACGTGCCCCTGCTCGTTCGCAATGCCTACAGAGCAGAAGGTGTGCCCCGACTCCGCACGGGGAAGACCAACGATGACGCTTCGAACCGCCCCGTCATACAAGGCGGGGGCGCGGCGCACGATCATCCGCGTGCGGCTGTCTTGGCTGCGCGTCGGCGCAAGGTTGCCGGTTTCTTCACGCAAGGACACCTGCGGCCGCACCCGGATCACCTGTCTCGCACCGATCCCGCGAAGTCCGCGACCTCCAGCGTCGATGCCAGCCGCAGGATGAAATGCCGCGCCACCAGGGCAAGCAGGCGGACTGCGGCAATCTCGTGCGGCTGCCATTGCGCCCTCGTCCCGAGCACGTTGAATGTCGCTCGAGGCCGGCCGCCGTTCATCAGGGGCACGTTGATCACGCCGCGCAGCCCCAGCGAGGCGATCAGCGCCGCATCGTCGAACGCGGCGGCCAATGAGGCCTCGCCCTCGCCGATGAACACCTCGCCGCGCACCAGCAGCTGCTCGGTCCAGGGGGTCCGCAGTTTGCGTTTGCGCCCGCCGACGGGATAGGCCAGCGGGTCCGACGTCCAGGCCCGCAGCAGATGGATCTCTCCCGGCGGGTCCTGCGGCTTCGTCGCATCCACGTTGACGGTGAGCAGGCCCGGCCCCAGCAGTGCGAGACGCGCCGCGTCGATGTGGGCCAGCGCTGCGGCGGGGTCATCACACCGGTGCAGCGCATCGCACAGGCGCTCGCTCGCTTCGAGCAGCACGTCGGGATCGACCGCCTGCCCATGGGCGCTCGCGCGCGCCGCGCTCTCGAGGTCCATTCTCAGTCCAGCTTGATCGACAGGTCCCGGATCACCTTGCCGTAGCGATCGGTGTCCGCCTTGAGCTGCGCGGCGAGCTGCTCCGGGGTGCTGATCACCAGGTCCACGCCGATGGCATCCATGCGCGCGCGCATCTCCGGCAGGGCGAGCGCCTTGTTGATCTCGGCGTTCAGGTGCTGCACCAGATCGTGCGGCATCCCGGCCGGCCCGAACACGGCATACCAGACGCTCATCTCGTAGCCGGGGAGCACCTCGGCGACGGTCGGCACGTCGGGCAGCAGCTTGGAGCGCTTGGGCTCGGTCACCGCCAGCAGGTTCAGCTTGCCGGCCTTCACGTGCGGCAGCGTCTGCGTGCCAGCGGAAAACAGCACCTGCGTCTCGTTGGCCACCGTGGCCAGCACGGCCGGCGAGCCGCCCTTGTAGGGCACATGCAGCATCTGGATGCCGGCGGCCTTTTTGAACATCTCGGCGCTCAGGTGGTTGGTGGAGCCGGCGCCGGCGGTGGCATAGGCGAGCTTGCCGGGGTGGGCCTTGGCATAGGCGATGAACTCCCGCAGGTTCTTCGCCGGCACCGACGGGTTGACGACCATCGTGTTGATCACGTTGGCCACCAGCGCGATCGGCGTGAAATCGTCCGAGCCCCGGAACGGCATGCTGGCCATCAGCGCGGGGTTCATCGCATGCGTGCTCATCGAGCCGATCAGCAGCGTGTAGCCGTCCGGCTTGGCTTTGGCCACCGCGGCCGAACCGATGTTGCCCGATGCGCCGGCACGGTTGTCGACCACGACCGGCTGGCCCATGGACTTGGTGAGCTTCTCGCCGATCGCGCGCGCGAGGATGTCGGTGGAGCCGCCGGGGGCCCACGGCACGATCAGGGTGATGGGCCGCTCCGGGTACGCGGCGACCGCCGCATGGGCCGCGAACGCGAGGGCCAGGCCCAGCAGCGCGCGGCGGACGTTCTTGAACATGGAGGTCTCCTGGAGTTTCGAGTCGGAAAAAAAGGGGGGCCTCAGCGGCCTACCGCATAGCCCTGCATGCCGCGCGGATTGGCGGCGGCGCGCAGCACGGCGCGGCCGCGGCTGTCAGTGCTGCGGCTGGCGGCGCAGATGCGGCCTTCGGACCAGGGCTCGCCGACGTTCACCTGGTGTCCCAGGGCACGCAGGCCATCGATCTCGTGCGCATCGAAGCGGGATTCGAGCTGCAGCGTGTTGAGCACGGTCTGGCGCGGCCAGAACGAACTGGGCGCATGCTTGACATGCCACGCCGGGGCGTCGATGGCCTCCTGCAGGTTCATGCCGTGCACTGCGTGGCGCAGGAAGAACGCCAGCGCCCACTGGTCCTGCTGGTCGCCGCCGGGCGTCCCGAAGGCCAGGTACGGCTCGCCGTCGCGCAGGGCGAGCGTCGGCGAGAGCGTCGTGCAGGGCGCCACCCGCGGCGTGACCGTGTTCGGCAGGCCCTCGTCCATCCACGTCATCTGCAGGCGCGTGCTGATGCCGAAGCCGAGTGCGGGAATCGCCGGGCTCGACGAGAGCCAGCCGCCCGAGGGCGTGGCCGCCACCATGTTGCCGTGGCGGTCGATGACGTCGACATGGCAGGTGTCGCCGACGAAGATCTCGCGCTCGGCCCATTCGGAGGGCGGCGGCAGCGCGGCGAACGTGGGCTCGCCGACACCGAAGCGGATTTCCGCCTTCTCCAGCGTGCGGGCGGCGACCCCGAGGTCCGGCATGGGCGGCACGGCATTCAGCGGCGACCCCGGGCGTAGCGTTTGCGAAGCATGGCGCGGGTCGATCAGCGCCCAGCGCGCCCGCAGGTATTCGTCCGACAGCAAGGCATCTTGCAGGCGCGCCTCGGCGCCGGGGGCCGTGCCATACCAGGCCAGGCGATCCGCCAGCGCCAGCTTCGCTGCCTCGCTCACGAGGTGCACGAAGGCCGCGCTGCCCGGCGCGTGCGCGGCGAGGTCGGCATGCCGCAGCACGCCAAGCTGCTGCAGGAACATCGGGCCCTGGCTCCAGAAGCCGCACTTGGCCACCGTATAGCAGCCGAAGTCGGCAGTCACCGGCGCGTCGACCTCCAGTCGCCATTCGGCCATGTCCTCGTAGCGCAGCAAGCCCGTGTGCCGCTCGCCGCTGGTGTCGTACACGGCTTCGGCGCGGTAGTAGCGATCGATCTCGCGCGCCACGAAGCCCTGCTGCCAGCAACGGATCGCGGCATCGATCACGCCGGTGCGCGTGGTGGCCTCACGCTGCGCGGTCTGCAGGATGCGCTCGTAGGTGTTTGCCAGGGCCGGCAGCGTATGCAGGGACCCCGGCATCGGGACCTTGCCGTCCGGCAGCCAGACGGCGGCCGATGAATGCCAATGCTGCGCGAAGAGCGCGCGCACCGCGAGGATGGCCTGCGACAGGCGCGGCAGCACCGGGAAACCATCGCGTGCGTAGCCGATGGCGGGCGCGAGCACATCGGCAAGGTCCCAGCTGCCGTGGTCGCGCAGCATCGCCAGCCAGGTGCTGAACGCCGCCGGCACCACGGCCGGCAGCAGCCCGATGCCCGGGACCTGCTCGAAGCCGAGTGCACGAAACGCCGCGACGCTGGCTTCCTGCGGTGCGGGTCCCTGCCCCCGCAGCGCCTGCATGCGCTGCTGGCGCTGGTCCCACAACAGGATCGGCACCTCGCCGCCGGGCCCGTTCAGGTGAGGCTCCACCACCTGCAGCACGAACCCTGCAGCGACCGCGGCATCGAACGCGTTGCCGCCGCGTTCCAGCACGCCCATGGCCGTCTGCGACGCCAGCCAGTGGGTGGACGATGCGACGCCGAACGTGCCAATGATTTCTGGACGGGTGGTGAACATCGCCGGCAGTGTAGACGCCTGAAATAGCCCAGCCCACATATCTTCGGATAGGTGCATGCATTGGCTGCTATACACCGCTAGCATCGGCGCATGTCCACGCCGACCCTGCAACGCCTTTCCTCGCGGCTGAAGCTGCGCCATTTCGCGCTGCTCGCCGAACTCGATCGCGAACGCTCCATCAGCCGGACCGCGCAGCGACTGAACCTGGCGCAGCCGACGGTGACCCGGGCGCTGGCCGAGATCGAGGACATCTTCATGACACCGCTGTTCGTCCGCAGCCGAAGAGGCCTGGAAGCGACGCCAGCCGGCGAGCTCGTGCTGGCACGCGCTCGCAACGCCCTGCTCGATGCGTCCGCGCTGGAACAGGACCTCGCATCACTCACCGCGGGTTTCCAGGGCGTGCTGCGCGTCGGTGTCATCCCCTATCTGTCGAACAACACGCATGGCGCCCTGTGGCGCCACCTGCTTGGACTTCGGCCTGCGCTCGGCTTCGTCGTCGAGGAGGCCACGACGGACCGCTTGCTGGAGGCCGTGACAAGCCGGCGGCTCGATTGCGCAATCTGCCGGTTCACCTCCGCCCGCGCCGGCAGCGGACTGGTTCAGCAGCATCTTTATCCGCAGGAGCCCAGGCTGGTGGTGTCCCGCGCGGCGGCCAGGCGGCTGGCGCGGCGCGGCATCGACTGGAACGCCTTCGCCTCGCTGCAGTGGATCCTGCCCCCGCAGAACTCGCCGATCCGCAACATGATCCACTCGATCTTCGCTTCCGCCGGCCAGCAGGTGCCCGCGCCCGTGCTGGAGGCCTACGCGCAGAAGACCGTCGGTTCGGTGCTGCGTCAGCTGCCGGATGCGATCACGATCCTGCCGGACGACATTGCCCTGGAGGTAGCGCAGGCCAGTGGCGCCAGCGTCCTGCCGCAGCGCCTTCAGTGGAACTTACCGCCCGTGGGAATGGTGCGGCGGATCGACCTGAGCAACGCGCAGCTGGTTGACGGCATCGCGCAGGCCCTGCGCGTGCAGCTCACCACGTGAGGTCGCAGTTCAGGTAGGCGCGGAAAGTTTGCCGCCCGCAGGTCCGGCTGCAGGCAGCCGGCAATCCGGGTGTTGAAATCGGTAGAGTCGAGATGGGGCGCGATCACTGTAAGTCTGAGCATCGCTGATGCCGCCGCAATCGCTGGGCGGTGCACGATGAGACAGGCCATGGGTGCCTCTCCACACTCCGCTCATCGAACCGGAAGTGCAGTTCTCCCGTATCCGGAATTCGACGCCAGCGTTGCCCTCGCTATCAGGACGGATTTCACGCACAGCACACACATTGGATGGCGGCACCGGAGCATGCCCGCCGCGCCGGCCATGGCGCTCTCCCAGGATGTTCCCGCCGGGATCTCGCACGGCCTCGGCCAGCAGCGGTGGTTTAGGAAAGAGCTAGGTCAATTCTCAATCGTTAGCCGAGCTACGCGACGTGCGCCGAAGACGCTGGATCCTCACTTCCACGCAACCGTGGTTGTTCTGGTAGTGATTCTCCCAGTCGTTGGCGAAGAACAGCAGTTCGGCCCTGCGCGTCGCCGTGAGGGTTTGCTCCCATCCCGCCACGAAGAAGGTGCTCTCATCGCGGCCCTCCGCTCCGACCAAGCTGTACATCGGGTGCCCCGGCGCACGGGCGCGGAGCTGGAACAGCTTTCCGCTGAGCCTGAAGATTCCTGGCCAGCCATCCTTCAGGTCCGATTCGGGTTGCCAGCTGTCCGCCCAGCCCTCGACCACTTTGGCCGCAGTGATTCGGTAGTGCGCATCCGGCTCGAGAAGCACGCCGGTGCTGTTCCAATGGCAGCGCGCATCGATCATCGCGGTGGCGGTGCCCTCGTTCAACTCCGCCAGCACGCGGGTCGGCATCAGCGGGCACTGCTGCAGAGCATCGCGCGAATGGCAGGCGTTCGGGCCAGCCGCCGGTGTCTGTGAGGCGCATGCGGCAAAGAGCACGCAAGAAAGCAGCGGCGCGATCACGCCTGCCGAAAAGGAAGGCTCGGCTGTCATCAGGCTTCTTGCCCGGGCGACGTAGCGCGTCGGTTCATGGTGGAGCCGCGCGGTCTTTGGCAAAGGGCGAGTTTCGCGCCCCCTCATGCGAGCATCCTGCCGATGAAGGTGGCCAGATCGCTCACCAACCTGACCGCCGCCTGTGAGGCCTTGTTCGCGGCAATCTCATTTCCGAGGTCCGCGGTGAGACGCTTCGTCTCGTTGATCTGCGTCTGCGAGGGAGGCTCCAGCGCCTTGGTCCGGTCGGTGAAGAAAGCCTCCTCCGCACGCTCGACCATCGTCTGCGTCCTGACCACCCGGGCCTTTTCGCGGTTGAGGTCGGCCTTTTGCTGCACGCTGGCGTCCTCGAGTTCGTTGTCGAGGATGATCAGGTCGGCGATGATTCCGGAGCGCGCCTCCGCGAACCACATCTCCGTACGATCCCTCTCGGGCTCGGACATGTCCATTACGGTTTTCTTCTCAGGCATGGTCCTCCCCTTCTATGGATTGGCGGCAGGCGCGGATGCAGCCGCGGCCGGCGGGGCCGCCGAGCCTTCGGCCTGCTGCCGGTTCTTGCTGGCGATGTCCTTGGCGTCCTTGAGGAACTTGGTGACGACTGCCAGCCGTTCGGATGCAGAGAGTTCGGTACCCAGGTCGGCGAGCGTCTTCTGCACGGCGTTGAGCTTTTCCGCCGGAGAGGGAAGATCTTGCACCAGCCCCGGCAGCCTTGCCGCAATCTCGGCGCGTGCCTTCTGCTCCTCGATCAGCAGCCGCAGGTAGGTGTCGCTTGCGTCGCGGATGCGGTCTTGCGCGGCGATCTGGGGATCCTTGCCGGCCTTTGTAGAGAGGTAGGTCTCGTAGTCGTTGTCACGCACCATCCGAACCGTCGCAGCATCCTGCGTCGCGACCGAGCTGAGCCGGCGTCCGGCGGAGAGCTTGGCGTTGCGCGCGTAAAGAGCGAGTTCGTCCTGCAGGTTCTGCGTAAGGCCAACACCGTTGTTCGCCTGGTCGAGTGCGACCTGTGGTGTCGAGCAGGCAGCCAGCGTAGCGGCCGCTGCGCAGGCGGCGAGCAGGCGGAAGGTGCGATTCATTGGTTCACTCCACGGCCGATGTAGAGGAGGCCGAGCAGGTTGAGGATGGGCGCGATGTCGGATGCCTTGATCCCGAGGGCGCCGAATTCGGCGGCTTGGTCCACCGTCGCGCCGATCAAGGAGCTCCACATCCCCGCGTTGATCTCCGACATCGCGATCGCGCGTTCCTTCGCGAGCGCGAAGCGTCGCGTCGCCGCCGCATCCGCCTCCGCCTGCTGGCGGCCAAATGCATCGAGGTACAGGCTGGTGGACTCCAGCAGCGCGATGCGCTGGTCCGGCTGAAGGTCGGACCATGCCGCGGCCACCGTCGCTCCGGCGGGCGCAACTGTGACCACGGCAGGCATGCCTTTCACCGGCTCGCCGAACAGCCTGTTCCTGGCGTTGACATAGGTGTTCGCCTGGACGAGTGTGGCCCCAAGCTCCGCCGACGACAGAGCGATGTCCTGCTGTTCGTTGGCGAGCCGGGCCTTCGCGGCGTTCAGCCTGGCCATGTCGATGTCGCGCTGGATCAGCAAGGGCACGGCAGCACGTCCCTTGCGGGCCTGCCGGATCGCGCGGATATCGTCGGCGATCGTCGGGAAGAAGGAGATCGCGATCTGCGCCTTGGATGCGTCCTCGGTGTCCAGGATGGTGCCCGCCTTGAGGCTGGCGAGCAGGGCCTCGATCTTCTTGATTCTCTCTTCGGAGACGAACTCCTCGGACAGCGCGTTCTGCAGTTGCTCGACGCGCTGCAGCGCCGAAGCTGCCTTCACCGCCGCGGCGCCGGCCTTCTCTACGGTCGACGTGCCCGCCTTGGCGGACTCGACTTCGGCGTTGTACTCCTTCAACGCCGCCTCGTACGCCTTGCGGGCGGTGTCTGCCGCCTGCTCCCGCTGTGCGCGGGCCTGCTGCGCTGCCTGCATGGCGCTCGCGATGGTCTGGATCCGTCCGCCAGTGAGACGAGCCACGGCAGCCCGGGCGGCGACCTCCTGTGCGGCGATGCTGTGACAGTGCCGCGCAACGTCGCGCAGGCGTCCGCCTGCCGCCGCAGCACGCGCCGGCTCTCTCGTCTTCCAGGCATCGACGATGGCTTGGTCGGCATCGAGCAGCTGCGCGCAGCTGAAGCGCGGCGCACCCATTTCCTGCAGGAACGACATGTCCCTGTCCAACTGGCGCTGGAGAGCCTGTTGAGCGTTGTGGGCGTTCCTCGCGGTGCGCAGTGCCTCCTCGAACTGCGCACGGGCTTGAGGCGTGACGGCGTTGGGGTCGTCGAGGACCAGCGGCAACAGCGCCTCGTCGTACACCTTGGGGAGGCTGCGCACCGGGGTGCGCGCGAGCTTGCGTATCTCCAGCTCGCGACGCACAACGGCAAGCTTCTCAGTGCTCGCCAACTCTTGTTCGAGGATCTTCGCTTCATTCGTGCGCTCGGCCGCGAAGAAACCTTTGAGGTCGACGGCGTGCCAGGCGCTAAGCGCGGTCTCCCCCTGCTTTTGCCGCAGGTCGCTGTGCAGCTGCAGGTGTCCGCAGGCCGCGAGCGGCAGGCATGCTGCGGCCAGTGTCCAGACTAAGCAGCGCATCATTGGCATCCTTCCATGGTGAGGCAGTTCATTGTGTGCATCCGGTCGTTCGCGCCACCTCTGCGCCCGATCAGGGCAGGGCCTCGGCCTGCTGCGTGCAAAGTCGCCCCGCGTCGAGGATGCCGGCACCGAAGGGCTCGGGCTCCCACATCGGGGGCACCAGGCAGGTGGCGCGCGCCGCTGCCTTGAAGGCTTCCACGCGAGCGGCGCTGCGGCCGTAGCGCTGCGCGATCTCCGTGCGCCAGCGCAGCAGCCACAGCGCGGCGGTGCCGGTGGTGATGGCCGTTGCATAGGAGGTCCCGTCGCCGCCGCCCGCAAAGGAGGTGCCAAGCTGCGAACGCCGCGCCTCCGGACGGAAGATGTCCTTGGCCGGTGCACTGAAGGCGACTGTCGGCCCGAAGCTGCTGCCGCTCCAGGGCCGCTTCTGCCAGGTGACGCCGCCAACGGCGATGGCGGTGTCGAGCCGGGCGGGCACGACGACGGGATCCACGTAGTTGCCCGCGGCGCAGCAGACGATCACGCCCTGGTCGCGTGCATTGCGCATCACGGCGCGAATGGCGGCCGAGGCGACTGGCGGGAACACCCCGAGGCTTACGTTGACGGCGTCCACGCGCACGACGTTGACGAGGTAGTCGAGGGCCTCGACGAATTCCTGCTGGTGCGTGTTGATCACCACGGAGTCAGTGATGCGGACGATGACGTGCGGAACTCTGGGCGCGATGCCGTAGTACATCTCGCCGTCCTCCATTCGCGCGCAACCGGAAATCGTGGCGCCGATGCGGGTGCCGTGCCCTTTGTTCAGGGCTCCAAAGGCGAGCGGGTCGACTCCGTTGCCCGGCTCAGGCGGCGGCAGCACGGCGTACTCCGCCGGCACGTCCGGGTAGAGGAAGGTGCGGCAGGCGGAGGCGCGGATCCAGCTGGCAGCGTCGCCGGCACCGTCGTGGGCGAATGCGACATGGTGCGTGTATCCGGTGTCGATCTGCCCGACGACGATGTCGTGCCAGTCGATGGTATCGGGGCCACCGACCGCTTGCCACGCCGGCTGCACATTCACGGCATTCAGGTGCCACAGCCTGCCGCCCTCCTGCGCCGGGACCGGTTCGAGCGTCCTTGCGGGAACGTCCTCTTCGACGCGGTGGCGGCACAGCGTGTACGCATCGTCCTCGGTGATCAGTTCGACGCGCGTGGCACCGGCCTGCCTAAGCACCTGGTCGACGGGCAATCCGCTGCGCGCCTGCAGGTGCAGCAGCAGGTGTGGACGCAGCACCGCTTCGTGCACGCCGACCTGCAGCACTCCTACATCCACCTGTGGATGCGCGATCTGCGCGAGCGCCTGGCGGTACGCCTCGAAATCTGGCGATGGGCCCGCGATCACGACCTTGGCATAGTTCCTGGGGGACATCGTTCAGCCATTCACTGGGAGTTGAACTTGGGGACCACGATCACGCCGCCGCCGCCCAGCTTCTTGCTGGGGTGGGGCGAAGCCGAGACATGCCCGCCGTCTGCAGGCGTGGCGACCACTGGAGGAGCGCCCGCCTTCAGGCGCTGATAGAGCATGAAGGCGAGTCCATCCACGGACGGCTTGTCGCCGCCGACGATCCCACTCGGAAAGCGCGCTTCAAGGGCGGTATGGCATTTGGCGCGTTCGAAGTCGCTCATGGGGCCGGCCGGCGATTCCGCATAGGCGGCGCGCCGCAGGTGCCCATAGCATGGATCCGTGAGAGTCTCTGCCCCAAGGGGCAGTGCGCAGGCCGAGAAGGCCAGCAGGACTGCGATTCGGCACATCATCGGTTCTCCGGTTTTGCCACGGCGGCTTCAAACTCTTCCTTCGTCATGCACTTTCCCACCGACTTAAAAGCACACGCCTTAGCCGGGTCGGGCACGGCTCCGCCCTGCGTGTCAATCCAGAACGGCGGCAGGTCGATCTGCGACTTGTCCTTCACCCCCGTTACGATGAGCCAGCTGGCCAGCAGGAAGCAAAGCAAGCCCGGCGCCGTTCCCGACAGCACGACGCGCGCCTTGTCGCTGCTGTCGGCCGTCACCTGGAAAGCACCATCCGCGCCGATCACAAACAGCGCGAAGCCCATTGCCGCTAAGGCGAATGCGCCGCCGAAGCACACGATGACGAGCCCCTGCTTGTTGGAGACGAGCTTCGTGAGCGCCACGATGTGCATCGCACGGGCGGCCAGGTCGTGCCGCGCGCTCGACTCCAATTGCGCCGCCTCCTTGCCGGCCGCCTTCTCGATGGACGCCATGAACGGCGCCATGTCCGTATCCGCGAGCTTCAGCGACTGGAGGGCGCCATTCGACATGTACCATGCGACGCCGAGGTTGGCCCCCGCGATGAGTCCAGCGATCGCGATCACCCAGAGCTTGGCCGCGTTGGAGAGGCCCTGGTAAATGGAGGGAGGGGGATTGGGCGGGTTGGGCGGGTTGGGCGGGTTGGGCGGGTTGGGCGGGTCGATCATGCGTCTCTCCCTGTGCAGGCCTGCACGGCCCAGGTCTCGATCAGGTTCAGGTTCGCTTCAGTCAGGGGAGCGCCGAGCATGAGGCCCAGCTGGTGGTAGGCCTCCCACTGCATTTCGTCGAAGAACTGGTCACCCGTCGACTGCTGCGGAAACTCCTTGTTTCGCGCCGCATAGCTCGAAAGGTCCAGGGTCATGCCGGGGACCGGGCGCGGCTTGACCACCAGCAGCGTGGCGCCGCTGCCGTCGGCGTAGGTGACGCATCCGAGCAGGAGCCAGGCATTGCCCTCCTCCCGCTGGATCGCTGATGGCGAACCGATGCTCGCGTGCAGGCTCTTCTCCGCGTCGGTCGCGGACAGCCCGAGCTCCGGCGGCAGCACGAAGCGAATCACAGTCCCGTAGTCAATCTTCGCTTTGCGAACGAGGTTTTCGACGTCTTCCCACCGGTAGTCCGGATCCGCGCCGCAGTCAGCGACGACGATCAGGCGCGCCTTGCGCTTCAGGAGCGCATAAACGCCCGTATTCTCGAAATGGCCGCCGTCGGACAAGTACCACTGTGGGCTGCGCAAGCCGGGGAAGCGGGCCATCCCCTCTGCATGAATCAGCTCCGGCCTTGTGAGCGCGCGCCAAGTGCCACCATCGGGCCGGAGCAGGGACGCGTGCCAGAAACCCAGTCGCAGCCCCGACAGGAAAAGGAGGGCAGCCAGGCCCGGCGAGGTCTGGGAACCCATGCCGCTGCTCGCTGCGGCGCCAGAGATGGCTGCCCACGTCGACAGCTTGCCCGGCACCGCGGCCGCGTCGGCGGGCGGCAACTCCCCACCGGTTTCGGCTCCGAAGCTGCTGACCGTGAGCGCCACGCCTTTGCGATCGGCGTTGTAGTTCTGCGTACGGTCGTCCAGGGTCTGGTTGATGCAGCAGTTGACCAGGTGGATCGGACCGCCTGCGGCATGCGGCTGGTACTGTGCCAACTCGATGTCATCGCCGTGCATGGCTTCGATGACGCTGCGAGCGAGGCTGGTGGAAGGCCGGTCGGCGCCTGCCAGAACGCTCTGGCCGAAACGCTCCGCATTGCCGCAGGAGACGTAGGCCCGCTCGATGCGGGCTCGGTAGAAGTTGTGCAACGAGGAGAGGTTCAACATCTCCAGATCGCGCATCCTGGCAAGAATGTAGATCAGCGGCAGGCCGACCAGAACCAGCCATTTCGCCACCCCTACCGCCGCAGCCTGTCCGGGGGCGCCCACGGCTACATGCAACCACTGCCACTGCAGGTGAACAATGAGGAACTGACACATCGTGGCCCAGGCCAGGGCGAGAAGCATCAGCAGCGACAGGCCGGCGATGTGCAGCAAGCGTTCGGTCTTCACCGGCCGAGTTTTCGCCTGCTCCATCCATTTGCGGATACGAGGCAGGGCCAGGCGCGCTCCCGCGACCAGCGGCACCGGCAAGGCGGAGACGAGGCTGACTTTCAGCGGCGCGTTCGCCTCGGCCAGCCACCGTGCGAGGAACCAGGATGCCCAGTCGAGGATGCCTGCCACGGCCATGAGCAACAACGCCCAGAGAGACAGCGCCAGCCCCTTGGTATGCCCCAGCCGAGCCGCCGGCACGCTCGCCTGCCCATGCAGCAGCCGCCAGATGATGGCGGTAGCCGGAGTGAACAGCAGCAGGCATGCCAGCGCCGCCAGGACGTGACGCGGCGCCGACGGCGGAACTGCCAGCGCATTCAACGCGTCGCTGCCCCAGTTCCAACCAAGGTACGCGCAGGCAGCGGCGACGAGGAGGTCTGTCGCCGTCGATCGCGAAGTGCGAGTCCCCCGCACGAACCAGTAAGCGAAGATGTTATGGGAGGCGAAGGCGATAGGAATTGAGAGCGCCAGGAACCAGAAGGAGCCGGCGTTCTCGTGGAAGTGCGTTAGCCAAGCAGCCCACGCGTCGCTGTTGACCGCCTGCAGCAGGACGTATGGCAGCAGCAGCAGACCCGTCATGACGATCAGGAGCATGCCGACCTCGAACTGCGTCGCCATGATGCCGCGGAAGACGGACGCGAAGGCCTGGCCGAGGTCGCGAGCACCCGCTGGAGTGAGATAGCGCCCGTTGCTACGCAGCCACCACAGCAGCAAGGTATCGTCGCGCGCAATGCCAGCCTCCACTTCAGCTGCCGTGCGCTTTCCGTCGTACAGCCGCCCGAGCGCGGCGCCAATATAGCCGCCACCGGAGACAGTGGAGAGATGGTCGAATCGCCGGAAAACCCCGTTGCGCGCGAATGCCCGGATCAGCCCGAAACAGAAGGTCGCGCTGCGGATGCCGCCGCCGGACAGGGCCAGGGCCCAGTGCGGCCGCGCGAGCTCGGCGTCGGGGTAGCCCGCCGCGGCTCTCCGGGCGGTGACCGCGCTTTGCATGGACGCGAACGCTAGGTCCTCCGAGGCGACTCGCGCCTGCAAGTGCGGATCGGGCGCGCTGTCTTGCTCCAGAATGATTCTCCCTGCGCGATGAATTGTTGTCGCACAGTCTTGTGGCAACTCGTTACGCGCGCATCCTCATTACGGAGGATGGCAATGAACGCACGGACTTGCGGCACATGAAGGGGCACTGACCGATCTGCGATCGCTCGCTCGCGCCGCTTCAGGTTCACGTACTCCACTCGCTCCGCGATGTTGGTGCAGGGGGCAACCCGTTGCGGACACACGCCTCCCAGCTTCCGGCCGCACGCGAAGGTGGAAGTACCCTTCCGGCGCCGCAGTTCTCCGGCTGCACCGCTGAAACGGCCGCGGAAGGCAAGACCCGTTGAACTGCAGCCGCTAGGTGAGCTTCCGGTAAAGGCGCGAGCCGATCGCCGACGCGATGCCGCGTCTGTGCGTTTGCCTGCCGCCAGGCGCGGACGGCACCCGGCGCCTCGTGTGCTCTGAACCACCTCGGACGTGGCACGCGCAATCTCCGACGCAATTCGGCCCGAAACCCTCCAACAGACGCAGCGGTCGGCACGCAGTTGGCGATGTCGTCCTCTCTGTTGGTGCCGCTTGCGACTCGTCCTGTGGCGCGCGAGATCGCGCCTACCTTGCCCGCTGGCCAAGGTCTCGTCTTGTCTAATCCGGATTCCGCAGGCACCCTTTGCCGAACACGATTTCGGTCGAATCATCCGGCGGCATCGAGTCGACCCAAGGGAGCACCCTGATGTTCAGCGCCGTCACGCTCTCCAGGGTTCGTTGCAGCGTCTGTAGCCAGGCTGCTGCTGCCTTGAAGCTCTGCACGCCATCTTCGAGCCGAACCGCGATGTGCATTGCTCTTCCCTCTGGCGGCAGACCGCCGCGGCCGCAGGCGCCCACCATCCATGCGTCCGTGACGCCCGCGTCCAGGAGTGCGCCATAGCCGGGCTCCAGCTTGCGGAGCGACTCCCTAATGCGCGAAAGCTGTGTCTTGCCCAGCTTCGTGGTTGAGCCCACGTAGGCGGCCGATATCGTCTTGCGTTCATGTCCCAGCTGCTTACTGACTTCCGTGAGCGCCAATGCCACGAGTTCGGAATGCTTGGTGTACACCGCCGCAGGAAGCAGTCCGAGCACCGGGGCGGAGAGGCCGCACACGTCCTGGAACAGGTCACAGGCGAACTGGTGCCGTAAACCGTGGGGCGTGATCCCAATCCCGGTCTTGTGGATCCCGTACTTGCGCATCACCCAGTGGAAGTGGTTCTTCATCCGCTTGAGAGTCATGCCTGGAACGGAGAGCTCCCCTCTCGGGTGGAGCGCCGCGAGGGCCTTGGCGCGCTCCAGCACCTCTTTCTGGTAACGCGCGAACTCCTGGTTCGCCTTGAAGTAGTACACCGTCCGGTGCTTGCCTCCCTTGGTGCCCCGCGTGACGCCGAGGCCGGCGCCGTTCGTCTCCCTATCGGACTCCGCCGGCCTGATGTGGAAGGCTTCGTTGTCGCGCAGCCCCCATGCATAGAGCATCTCCATCTGGCAAGCAACGACCGCGTGGCCGTCGTTGCAAATCCGTTCGATGAGCCCCAGAGGATCGTGCCCTAGGTCGCGCCAGCCCTTCTGCAGCTCGGGGATGTACTGCCGGCCCTCGAGCGCAAGGCCCTTGACGAGCAGCATCGTGCGCAGCTTCTCGCCTTCCGGAATCACGTGCTCTTTCCCTGCCAGACAGAAGAAGCGACGCAGGATGGAAAGATAGTTCTGAATGCACCCGGGGCTCAGGCCCCTGTCCTGCCAGGCCCGAACCAGGGCGACGACGTGCGCGCTGCCCAGCTCGCCGATGTTCTGGATCGGGCAGCGCAGCGACGGCAGCATCCTCACGAACTGGACCAGGTGCTTCGGCAGGTCTGCAAAGCGCTTGTCGCCCAGAAACCTGGGCCGCCCCTTGGCCGCCGGGATGGTGCGAACCGAGAAGAGATAGCCGATCTGCCTGATCGGGTCACCGGCATGCAGCTCGCGCGCAGTTGCGATCGGCTTGCGGAACATGCCGTCTCCGCGCTTGGCGATCCTCTCCTGCTCTTTCTCCTTTTGCCGCTGGCGACGCAGTTCCGCATTCACCTTGCGCGGATCGGGCAGGTGCAGTTCGTCGTCGGTGGATCGTGCCTGGTGCATTTCCATTGGCGATTTCCTCCTGGTATGAGAGCTCAACGCGTGGCGCCGGTCCAGATCGTCACGAGCACAGGAATGGACAACCGGCAGCGCAAGGCCGGATCAAAACGGAAGTCGACACAGCCCGGCACTTGAGCAAAGTCTCCTGCCAGCGGGGGGCTAGTTCCCGCGTGACATCCCTGTTGGCATAGGGACACCCTGGCGCAATCAATGGCGCCAGGGGAGTTCACCGCCAGCACAGCTGACGGGGCCAGGTGGGCGGCCGACCCGATGTGCGCTATTCGCGCACCGTAGTTGCGTTTCCTTTTCAGCTCCGGCAGATCCGCCGGACTGCCCATGGAACCAGTTGCGCACAGACATGTAGGCCTACCAGGCCGCCCGGCATCTGCCAGGAGTCAGTGCGAAGGTGGTATCGCAAGGAACGGAAACGAAAATGCCAATCGCACTCGCGCGGGAGCTCCACTTTCGGGGAAGCGCCCTGCTGGCGGGCCTGATTTCCAGGCCGAAGGTGACTTTGCTTTTGGGCGCTCCAGACGGAGTCACCACTTCCAGCCTCAATGGCCGGCAGCACGGGGCATCTGGGCCCCAGGTTCAGGCTCTCTGCCTGGAATGAGGCGTACCCGCCTCGACCGATTCGGCATTCGCCGATGCAATCTCCTCGCGGAGGAAGCGCTGGGAAGAATACATACCGTCTGACTGGCTGTCACGCGCAAAGGGCCCGCTGTGGGCAGCCTGTACACCGCAGGCCGGTTCACCACCGCCCTCAGTTTTCGTCCGAGGCCCGGCACACAAGTGGACAGGGCGCCGGCGGGCGCTTCAGGCCCTTTGATCGGCAGCACTCAGGTTCATTTGAGGCACGGGACTTTCTCTGTTCCCTGAGGTGTGGAAAAGCGGGCGCGGTCCATCGCAGCCGGTGGACTTGGCTGCATGGCGGCCGGCGATGCGAGCCGGCCCTTGCAATGGGGCGCGTCCGGAAGCGGCGGCACACGCAAGACGCGCTATGTGTCATCGATGGCGCGGAGCAGACTCACCGGCCATTTCCACGGAGCACTGGCACGTACAAGCCGCATGGGGTGCCGCCCTGGCCCTGGCCGTTTGCCAGCGACTCTTCTGACTTTCAAACTGCCTGCCCTTGCACGTGTGCTTCAAGGATGGGGAACGAATGGAAAGATCGACGACAGTCTCCGTTGGAGTGCGCGCCATCGACGTGGGCTACTTCAATGTGAAGTACACGAAGGGCCGAAAAGCTGCCGGTGACTCCAGCACCATCGACGTTGGGATCTACCCGTCTCTGGCACCACAGGCGCTAGCGAGCGACCTGAACCTGGCCAATGGCCCTGGCAGGGCTGACGCGTGCACTGTCAATGTGCGTGGCGTGAATTACGTCGTCGGGCCAGGCGCGATCTACTACACCAGCGGCACCGAGCCCCGACCGGTCGATCCGGAGTACTGCCAGACGGACAAGTACTACGCGCTGATGCTCGGCGCGATGCATTACATGGCGAAGGACGCTGGAGCGAGACAGGATTTTGCAATCGACACACTTGTCCTGGGACTGCCGCTGAACACCTTCCACCGTCACGCGGCGAGACTTGAGGAGCGAATGCGCGGCGAGCACTTCATTGGAACCAGCGACTCGAAGGGCCTGCGCCGCATCACCATCGGGACGTCGATCGTCCGCGTGCAGCCGTTCGGAGGGCTGGTCAACTTCGGTATGACACGACGTGCGCAACTGGATGGCTGGACCTTGGTCCTGGATCCGGGCGGTGGAACGCTCGACTGGTTCATGTCGCATGGGCAGGTACCGAACTGGAGGCGATCGGGTGCGTACCACAAGGCGATGCTCCAATGCGCCTATGCCGTCGCCGATCGAATCAACCCCAGTTGGAAAACCCAGTTCGAAGTCGTCCAGGCTATCGACGACGCACTGCGCACGAACGCAGCGAGCTTCACGGTAGGGGCGCGGCAATTCGAGCTTTCCGCCTACCGGTCGGCCATCGATGCGGTCCTGCACGAGTCAGTTCAGGCGATGCTGGACTGCACAGGGCCGCTGGATGCCGTGAAACGCGTTCTGCTCACCGGCGGCGGAGCGACAGTGTTTCACGAGTACTTGGCCCGCACCATCCCGACTCTGGCTCCGCTGATGGAAATTGACACCGACCCCATCTTCTCGAACGTGCGTGGCTTTCAGATCCTCGGCGAAGTGCTCCATCGAGGCTCTGCGCGTTGAGGAGAACGGATTGAACGAGGAGAAGCCGCCCGGACGACGATCCCGTCGGCTTCAGATTCGTGTCTCCGTAGACGAGCACATGCACGAGCTGTTCACACGGTTGCAGGGAGTACCCTCCGCGCTGCGCGGGCGCGAACTGGTGGCCCTGGCGCGCGTGGCATGTGGCCTGAATGCGGTGAGTTCGCCCCTCACAGCGCTGCTGCCTTCCCCAGGAAGTCCCGGCGTCTCTCTTTCAGCTGGCGTGGCCGGGGTGCCTGTCCTCGCAGCTGTCCCGGAGACGACGCCGGCACCGTCTCCTGAGAGCCTTTCGGTGCAGGCGGCCAGGCGCGCCGCGGCGACTTTCGACGCAGACTTTCTCATGGCCATTCCGTCACCAGAGTAGGAGGAAGAGCATGCTGCGCCCATTGAAGTGGAACCGCTTGCGGGTCCGCCTTTGACCCGCGCCGCGCGAGACTTTGAACATTCGCAAAGAAGTCCTCGGACCCCGGGCAGTTCGCGAAATACTGGCGGCCTCGTCGCCGCCGCCGCCCGAAACCAGCGGGAATCTTCCTGCGAGGCCCTTGACATGCGTTCAGTACGTGAGAGGCTGGGGAATCGGCAAGCGAAGGAAAGGCCCACCCATGCCCCAAGAAGCGAAGCTGCATCTGAGAGCGAGGGACTTTCGGCAGCACCCAGCAATGGACAGTTGCGAGCCGCACTGGTTGATGAGCACCGTCTATGGACGGCACCTCGTCAAGACAAAGCTGCGACAGATGCGCCCGGACCTGCGCGTAAGTTTGATGGGAAACCAACCGGAATACGAGCCGCTGCTGGAATCGGCAATCGACGTACTGGACCTGCGGGATTGGGCGCAGCCGAACACGCTATCCCAGCGGCTGAATGCGCTGTACAAAGTCCTTGGAATGACGCTCCGGTTGGCCGACGCTTCGGCGCGGTCAGTGCTTTGAGGTGATGAGTAGCTCGCGCTCGGGAAATTCGCCAAAAACGGGGCTGCCCACCGGATGGAACCTTCACGACAGTTCCCTGCCGTGGAAATAGCATCAATGCCTCCCCCTTACGCCAAGCGCTCTGTGGGGCGCCGTGCCGCCCCATGTCGCACATTCTCCAGGCGGGCCATCGGCCAACCGCCAGACACACTTGCGCGTCGGCGGCACGCGCGTGGGGCTGTTGTCCCACCTCGGGCCCTGAGCGGTTGCCAGCAGGCCGACTGCCTCGGAAACTACCCTCCTGCAGACCTGTTGGGTCTACCCCAGACGCCCCTCCACGCACTCTGAGTGCTTCTCAGCGGCAGCGGGGCAGGACAACAAGAAAGGAGCAGGCGCGAATATGAGGGAACGAGCAAATATGCTCCAGAAGTCCCCTCGATCTCGCAAGTTCGGCAAGATTGGGAGAAGTGACGATGGTTCCACATCTTCGGGTCAAGAAGTTCTGCGAAATGACCGGCTGGACGGAGAAGGCCGTCAGCCGAAAGCGCGAGGAAGGCGTATGGCGCGAGGGGTTTGAGTACCACAAGGCGCCTGACGGCTCCATCGTGATGGATGTCGAGGGCTACAACCGCTGGGCCGAAAAGCAGCCTCGGACCGCCCAACCGGCACAATGACCAACGATGGCCAGAACAGCGACCAGCGGCCGCGTGGAGATTCGGAACAACAGCATCCGGATCAAGTTCACCTATGCCGGTGAACGCTGCGCAGAAACGGTGCGCATCGAAGGCAAGGCGTTATTGCCGACGCCAGCAAACGTGAAGTTCGCCAGACGCCTCGCGAGCGACGTGCAGAAGGCGATAAACGCTGGCACGTTCGACTATGCGGAGCACTTTCCGGACTCTCCGCGCGCACCCAAGCGAGCGCCGCAGCGCGAACACGTCTTCGGCGAACTTGCGAAGCTTTGGCTGCAGTCGAAGGGCAGGCTCACCGCAGCGACGAAGGACCAGTACGGCACCGCAGTCAGGTTCTGGACTCGCATGTTCGGCGCCAACACCCCCGTCGGCCAGATCGACCACAAGGTGGCCGAAGCGAAGATCGGCAGCTTCCACTGGAAGAGCGCCAAGCAGCACAACAACTACATGATTGCCTTGCGGGGCATCTTCGGCATGGAATACCGCGGCACCCGCGCCGCCCTGGCACCGGTCGCGGAAATCGAGAACATGCCCGTCGTCAAGAAGAAGCCGGACCCACTGACCCGGGGCGAGCGGGATCGCGTGCTGGCCCAGATGAAGGCGCGCTTTGACGAACGCGTTTACGCCTATTTCCTCTTCGCGTTCTACTGCGGGATGCGACCGGAGGAGATCATTGCACTTCGCTGGGGTGACATCGACTTCGCTGCGGCGACGGCGCGCGTACAGCGCGTCAGGACCTTCCGGGGCGCTGAGCGAGACGGCAGCAAGACGAACTGCGAGCGCGATGTTGACCTGGTGCCACAAGCGCTCGAGGCTCTTGACATCATGCGCGCGCATACGTGCGAAAGGTCCGCTGAGGTCTTCCAGAACCCTGTCACTGGCGAACCCTGGCACGACGAGCGCAGCCAGCGTGATCACTACTGGAAACCGACGCTGAAAGCTCTAGGGATTCGCGCGCGGCGCGCGTACTGCACTCGGCACACCTACTGCACCGTAGCGCTCATGGCCGGCGTTCCGCCCGCCTACATCGCTGCGCAGGCGGGTCACAGCGTGAAGATGCTGTTGGAGGTCTACGCCCGCTGGATTCCGTCTGCGGACGGCGGCGCGGCCAGGCGAATGCTGGTCGCGGCCATGGGCGATTTGTCCCTGGATTGTCCCCAGACGGATCCCCAAAACGCTAAGTCGTTGATCCGAAAGGGAGAAATTGGTAGGCGCGATTGGACTCGAACCAACGACCCCCACCATGTCAAGGTGGTGCTCTAACCAGCTGAGCTACGCGCCTGTCGTTGAGCCCGCTATTGTAGCAGAGGAAATCAGCGACCCTTGCCGGGCGACGATGCGGCCGCGCGAAACGACCAGCCTGCGCTCGGGGTGCGCGACCACGGCTTCCTGGATGTTCCGCGCCTGCACGAGCACCAGGTCCGCGCGGCAGCCCGGCGCCAAGCCGTGATCGGCGAAGCCGCAGACCTCGGCTCCCGCGGAGGTGACGGTCTCCAGCGCGAGCGCGAGTTCGTCGTCGCGGCGCAGGTTGTTGCGCAGGCCGAGCAGCATCGCGCGTTCGAGCATGTCGGGGCGGCCGTAAGGCGTCCATGTGTCGCGGATGCCGTCGTTGCCCGCCGCGACGCGCACCCCCGCGGCGCGGCAGGCGAGCAGCGGCGGAACGGGCCGCGACGCGGTGCCGGTGGTGACGATCGCCACCTCCAGCCGCGCCATGCGTTCGAGCAGGCGCCCGCGACCGGCCTCGTCCACGTCCCCGAGGCAGAAGCAATGGCTGATCACGACGCGGCGCTGCATCCCCCAGGACTGCACGCGATCGAGGATGCCGGCCAGCGTCGCCGCGCCCTCCTCCCCGGTTTCGTGCAGGTGGATGTCCAGCGGCTTGCCGTGGCGCCCCGCGATGGCGAACAGCAGGTCGAGCGACGCGTCGCGCTCGCCATCGATCGCCTGCGGATCCAGCCCGCCCAGCACGTCTGCGCCCAGGCGCAACGCCTCCTCCAGCAAGGCGGCCGTCCCGGGACGCACGATCAATCCGGATTGCGGAAAGGCGACCATCTGCAGCTCCATCGCATCGCCCAGCGTCTCGCGCGTGCGCAGCACGCCCTCGAGATGGCGCAGGCCGGCATCGGTGTCGATGTCCACATGCGTGCGCAGCCGCGTCGTGCCCTGCGCCAGGAAGGCGCGCGCCAGCGCGAGCGACTGTGCAGCGGCATCGTGGCCACTCCCGGCGCGAAAGCGCCGCTCGTTGTCGATGCGGTCGGCAAGGCGCGGCCCGACGACCGCGTTCACGTACCAGGGCAGCCCCCACAAGGTCTTGTCCAGGTGGGTGTGCGATTCGACCAGGCCGGGCAGCAGCAGCGCGCCCGCGCCCGGCTCCTCCAGCACTCCGGCAACGCGCGGCAACCCCGAACCCATCGCCGCGATCACCCCGTCGCGCACCAGCACATCGACGCTAGCCCCGCCCAGGGGCCGCACGTCGCGCAGCAGCAGGTCGCCCATCTCAGCGCCGCCGCGCCGACTGCACGCCCGAGACGTCGCGCACGATGGCGAGCACCTTGCCCAGGCGCTGCGAATCGGCGACTTCCACGGTGAACGTCATCCAGGCCGTGCCGCGCACCGACTGCGTCTGCACGCCCACGACGTTCATCTTCTCCTTGGCGAACACTTCCGAGATGTCGCGCAGCAGGCCCTGGCGATCGCTGGCTTCGATGGCCACGTCGACCGGGTAGACCTGGGCCTCGCCCTTGGGCCGGCCCCATTCCACCTCGATCACGCGCTCCGGGCTGCGGCCCGCGATCTCGCGGAAGTTGGCGCAGTCGCGGCGGTGAATGCTCACGCCCTTGCCGCGCGTGACGAAGCCGCTGATCGCGTCCGGCGGCGCCGGCTTGCAGCACTTGGCCAGCTGCGTCATCAGCGAATCCACGCCCACCACCAGCACGCCGCCCTTGGGCGACTTCGCCCCGACCGGCTTGGACTTCTTCGCCAGCAGGACTTCGTCCTCGCTCGGCGCGGGCTCCGGCGGGTTCAGCAGCGTCTCGATGGTGCGCAGCGAGAATTCGTCCTTGCCGACGACGGCGAACAGGTCCTCGGCGGACTTGAACCCCAGCTTGGCGGCCAGGTCCTCCAGCTTGAACGCGGTCCGGCCTTCGCGCTGCAGCAGGCGCTCGACGAGTTCGCGCCCGCGCGCCACCGTCTCGTGCCGCAGCTGCTCGTTGAACCACGCCCGCACCTTGCTGCGCGCGCGGTTGCTGGCCAGGAAGCCCAGTTCCGGGTTGAGCCAGTCGCGCGAGGGCCCGCCTTCCTTGGCCGTGACGATCTCCACCGTCTGGCCGTTGGCCAGCGGCTTGTTCAGGGGAACCATCGCGCCGTCCACGCGCGCGCCGCGGCAGCGGTGGCCCAGGCTGGTGTGCACCGTGTACGCGAAGTCCACCGCGGTGGACCCCTTGGGCAGTTCCACGATCGAGGCCTGCGGCGTCAGCACGTAGATGCTGTCCTCGAACAGGCCCTTGTCGGAGCCCGAGAGGTCGCGCTCCCAGGCGAGCAGCTGCCGCAGCACGGCGATCTTGGTGTCGTACTCGCTGGAGGCGCTGACGCCGGCGTAGCCCTTGTGCCCCGCCTCCTTGTACGCCCAGTGCGCGGCCACGCCGTGCTCCGCGTGTTCGTGCATCGCGTGGGTGCGGATCTGGATCTCGATCGGCCGCCCCGCGGCGTCGCGCACGATGGTGTGCAGCGACTGGTAGCCGTTCGGCTTCGGCTTGGCGATGTAGTCGTCGAACTCCTCGAGGATGGGAGTGAAGCGCGAATGCACCCAGTCGAGCGCCCCGTAGCAGTCCTTCACGTCCGGCACGATCACGCGCAGCGCCCGCACGTCGAGCACCTGCCCGAAGTCGAGCGACTTGCCGCGCATCTTCTTGACGATGCTGTAGATGTGCTTGGGCCGGCCGTGCACCTGCGCGTGGATGCCCTGGGCGCGCAGCTCCGTTTCGAGCTGGCGCCGCAGCTGGTCGACGTAGTCCTCGCGCTCGACGCGCTTCTCGTCCAGCCAGCGCGCGACCTGCTTGTACGTCTCGGGCTCGAGGAAGCGGAAGGCCAGGTCCTCCATCTCCCACTTGACCTGCCAGATGCCCAGGCGGTTGGCCAGCGGGGCGAACACCTGCAGCGCCTCGCGCGCCACGGCGGGCGGCATGGGCTGCTTGGTCGCGGCGTAGTAGCGCAGCGTCTGCAGGCGGGAGGCCAGGCGCAGCATCACCACCCGCAGGTCGCGCGAGAACGCCAGCAGCATCTTGCGCACGTTCTCGGTCTGCACCCGCGGGTCTTCGAGGAAGTGCTCGGCGCCGCGCGCCTGCTGCTGCACGCGCACCAGCTTGGTCGTCTCCACCGCCAGCGCCGCATAGCTTTCGCCGAAGGCCTTGGCGATCACGTCCTGCGGCTTGTTCAGGTGCGGCACGGCGTACACGAGGTAGCTCGCCGCCTGCATGGCCTCCGAGCCGCCCATGGACTTGAGGATGGAGGCGACCGCGTCGGCGTGCGCGAGCGTGTTCTCGCCGGTCTCCAGCGTCTCGCCGGCGATCAGCGGCTCGGCGAAGGCGCGCGAGCGCTGCAGCGCGTTGGCCTGCTGCGGCAGGGCCTGTTCGGCCGCGGCCACCAGGTCCGGCACGGCGCGGCTCTCACCCTGTTCCGCTGTATGGCTTTTCATCGGTGGCGGATTCCGTGTCCAGGAGGAAGGCCGCGACGGCCTCCACCTGCGTGTCGGCAACGAGCGTCGGCGCATGGCCCACGCCCTCGAATTCGACCAGGCGCGGCTGCGGGCCGCGGCGCGTCATCTCCAGCGCGGTCTCGCGCGAGAGCAGGTCGGAGTCGGCACCGCGCAGCAGCAGCGTGCGGGCGCGCACGGCGTCATAGAGCTGCCACAGGGCGGCCTGGCCCGCCTGCGCATCGGCCTCGGTGATCGAGCGGAACGGCACCGCGATGGCGGGGTCGTAGTGCAGCGTGAAGCCGCCCTCCGGCAGCGCCTTGACCATGGCCTGCGACAGCGCCAGCCACTGCTCGGGGGTGTGGGGCCCGAAGCTGCGCGAGATCTGCCACATGGCGTCGGCGGCCTGCTGCACCGACTCGAAGCGGCCGGTGTTGCCCAGGTAGGTGGCTATGCGCTGCAGCGCGGACCACTGGATCACCGGGCCCACGTCGTTCAGGACCAGGCGGCGCACCGGGACGGGCAGCGGCAGCTTGGGCGCGCCGCACAGCGTCAGGCCGATCAGCCCGCCCATGCTGGTGCCCACCCAGTCGAGGGTCCCGATCGGCGCGGCGGCATGGAGCTGGTGCAGGAGCTGCAGCATGTCGCCGGCGTACTGGGGGATGCCGTAGCCCTGGGGCTGCGCCAGCCAGTCGCTGCGGCCGCGGCCCACCACGTCCGGGCACGCCACGCGCAGCGGATGCGGGCTGCGTTCGAGCAGGCCGCGCGCCAGCACGTCGAAGTCGCGGCCCTGGCGCGACAGCCCGTGGACGCAGACGACCACGTGCCGCGCATCGGGCTCGCCCCACAGCCAGTACGCCATCCGGTGCGTGCCGGAAGCGTCGGGGCAGGATACGTAGTTCAGCGTAGGGACGGTCATGGAGGGCGCGCGGCCGGGAAGCGATTAAGCTCGCTGGCTCGGCTGCTTGAAGCCCAGATTATCCCGGACAGGAGAGAACCCCCATGCTGAAAGGCAAGACCGCCCTCGTCACAGGCTCCACCAGCGGCATCGGCCTGGGCATCGCCAAGGCCCTGGCCCGCCAGGGTGCCAATATCGTGCTCAATGGTTTCGGCGACGTCGAAGGCCCCAAGGCCGAGGTCGCGGCGCTGGGCGTGAAGGTGGGCTACCACGGTGCGGACATGAGCAAGCCGGCCGAGATCGAGGCCATGATGCGCTACGTGGCCGAGACCTTCGGCCGCACCGACATCCTGGTCAACAACGCCGGCATCCAGCATGTGGCGCCGATCGAGGACTTCCCGCCCGAGCGCTGGGACGCGGTGATCGCGATCAACCTGACGAGCGCCTTCCACACCACGCGGCTGGCGCTGCCCGCCATGAAGGCGGCGAACTGGGGCCGCATCGTCAACATCGCCTCGGTGCACGGGCTGGTCGCCTCGGTGCAGAAGTCGGCCTACGTGGCCGCCAAGCACGGCATCGTCGGCCTGACCAAGGTGACGGCGCTGGAGACCGCCACCACCGGCATCACCTGCAACGCGATCTGCCCCGGATGGGTGCTGACGCCGCTGGTGCAGAAGCAGGTCGATGCGCGGGCGGCGTCGGCGGGCGTGAACAACGAGGAAGCGAAGAAGCAGCTGCTGGCCGAAAAGGAGCCCTCGCTGCAATTCACCACCCCCGAGGAACTGGGCGAACTGGCCGTCTTCTTCTGCTCCGACGCCGGCAAGAACGTGCGCGGCGTGGCGTGGAACATGGATGGGGGCTGGGCGGCGCAGTAGGCCGCCAGGGGTTCAACAGCCGGACGCAGAGGACGCAAAGGGTACGCAGAGGACGCAAAAAAGACATTTTCAAAGTGGATGTTCTTTTGCGTCCTCTGCGTACCCTTTGCGTCCTCTGCGTCCGGAAGTCCGCCTTTCACTCCCCGAGCTTCAACTCGTACGGGTGCGTCATCTCGAAGCGGTTGTCCGCCAGGTCGTAGTCCCAGCGCTCCACCTTGCAGGAGCGCGGCTCGCCGGGTGATGGCGTCGACCAGCGGATCAGGTTGACCGAGTTCGGCGTGTTGTGGCGCACCCGGTGCGAGAACGCCGTTCCCGCCTGCACGCAATACATCGTGCGCGGGGCGCCCTTCGCCCGCGCACACACGTCGCTCACGTAGGGCAGGTGGATGTGGCCGCCCAGCACCAGGTCCGCGCCCGCGCGGGACCAGGCCTGCACCGCCTCCTCGCCGCCGTGCAGCCGGTCCTTCTCGTCCTGCGGACGCGTCACGCACGCCGGCTGGTGCGTGACCACGATGCGCAACTGCTCGCGCCGGGCGGAGCGCAGGCGGTCCGACACGCGCTTGATCTGCCGCGGCGACACCTCCCCGTCCTTGTGCCGCTCGGGCCGCGTCGTGTTGACGCCGATCACCAGCACGTCCGCGAACTCCAGCTCCGGCTCCAGGTCGTGCCCGAACACGCGCGAATAGCCGCGGTAGGGCGCGAACAGGCGCGCCGCGACGTTGTAGAGCGGGATGTCGTGGTTGCCCGGCAGCGTGAGCACATGGTCCACGGCCAGCGAATCGCGGAACGCCCCCGCGGCGGCGAATTGCGCGCGGCGCGCGCGCTGCGTGATGTCGCCGCTCCAGATCACCGCGGTCGGCCTCTCCTGCCGCACCAGCGCCTGTACGGCCGCCACGACCGGTCCCTCCTCGGTCCCGAAATGGGTGTCGGACAGGTGCAGGATGACGGTCATTGGACGGGCAGTCGTTGTTCGGGGGGCGGCAGCATCAGCAGCAGCGGGCGCGGGGCGACGGTGAAGCGCAGCGGCAGCTGCATCCAGCTCACCTCGCCGTCGGTGGCGACCTTCAGCCGCTTCGCGTGGCGCGCGCCCACGGTGAGCGTGCGCAGGGAGAAGGATTCGATCTCGGGCTCGGCGGCGAGTCTGCCGAGCGCGGCGGCCGCGAGCATGCGCAGCTTCGGCCAGGCGCTGCTGCCCCGCACCAGCAGGCCGGCCAGCCGGCCCTGCCCCAGCTGCGCGACGACGGCCTCCTCGACGCCCAGGCGCTGCAGCTGCAGCGGGTTGTTGCAGACGAAGACACTGGCCGTGCGCAGTTGCGTGAGCCGCCCATCGAGCTCGGCGTCCAGCACCAGCCGCACGCGCCATTCCATCAGGCTCTTGAGCGCCGACAGCATCGCGATCCAGCGCCGCCGGCCCAGCTTCTTCTTGGCGATTTCGCGGTCGGCCAGCAGCTTCGGGTACAGGCCCACGGACGCGTTCACCAGGAAGGCCCGCTGGTTCACCCAGCCCACCTGCACCGGCTCGGGCTGCGCGTTCAGCAGGGCGCGCGCGGCCTCGGCGGCCTCGAGCGGCAGGCCGTGCTGGCGGGCGAACAGGTTGAAGGTGCCTTGCGCGATCACGCCCAGCGGACAGTCCTGCGCCAGGGCCGCCTGGGCGGCGCAGTTGATCGTGCCGTCGCCGCCGGCGGCCACCAGGATGCCGCCGTGCTCTTTCGCCAGGCGTGCGGCCTCCCGGCAGGCCTGCACGATCCCGCCCGCGGCCACCGGCAGGAAGCGATGCGCGCGGCCGGCGCCCTCCAGCTCGGCGGCGATGGCCGCGCGCACCTCGTCCTTCTCGTTCTTGCCGGAGCCGCGGTTCATCACGATGAACAGCTCTGCGTCCGGCCGCACGCCGGCGCTGCGCTCCAAGTCGGGGTCGTCGTGGGGGGAAAGGACGGCGGCCATCCACTGCAGCTTAGCCGCGCCGGCACCGCCGGCCTGTCGGACTGGGCCCAGCGCCGCATGCGGCGCGAGCCCGCGACGGATCAGCGCAGTTGGACGGAGCCGGACACCGTCACCGTCACCGCGCTGCGCCCCGGCTCGACCGGCACCGACGCATCGGCGGCCGCGACCCGCCCCTCCTGGGCGGCCATCCGCATGCGCGGCATGAAGCCCGGCTCGTTGGCGTTCACCGCCACTTCGCGCAGCGTGTAGCCCGAAAAGCCGAAGCCGCGGGCGAGCTCGGTGGCCCGCGCCTTGAAGCGCTCGATGGCCTGCGCCTGCGCATCGCCCTCCACCTTGGCGCGCTGCTCGCGGCTCAGGCCGAAGCTCACGCCGCCCAGCGTCATGGTGTTGATGCGGCCGGCGGTCTGGGTGATGCGGGCGAAGTCGCGGCCCTCCAGCACCAGTTCGGCGCTGCCCGTCCAGCCGGCGATCTTGCCGTCGCGGTTGTGCCGGGGGTAGAGGGCGAAGTTGCCGGTGCGCACGTCCAGCTGCCCGGGCTGCGCGTTGCGCTTGGCCTCGGCCAGCGCGGCGTCGAGCGCCGCCTTGAGCTGGGCCTGCACCGCGGCCGGATCGCTGCCATCGCGCGACGTGGTCAGCGACATCATCAGCAGGTCCTGCTGGACTTCGACGGTGCCGCTGGCCTGCAGCTGCAGGACGTTCTGGGGCGGCGGGACGGTCTGGGCGGAAGCGCCGGCGGCGGCGAGCGCCAGGGCGCCGGCCGCGAGCAGGCGGGAAAGTCGTGTCATCGTTGCTCCGGTTGAGGGGTGGCGCACATTCGCCAGCACCCCGTGATCATGTAGAACGCCCCGGCGCCGCCGGGGGCCATATACGCCTTGTCAATCGCGAGAGTCCAGGGCAACATCTGTAACACTGTGAAAGGCAGGGAAGAAAAGCGCGAAATGCGGTCCGGCTGACCTCAAAATCGGCGCTGTTACAAATTGGCCCCTGGAGAACCATGACGCAAGCTGCAGCACGGACCGACAAGATCCTCGTCGTCGACGATGACGCGCGTATCCGCGACCTGCTTCGCCGCTATCTCACGCAAGAAGGCTTCGAAGTGATCCTCGCCGAGGACGGCAAAGCCCTCAACCGCCTGATGCTGCGCGAGACGGCGGACCTGATCGTGCTCGACCTGATGATGCCCGGCGAAGACGGCCTGTCGATCTGCCGGCGCCTGCGCGCCGCCAACGACCGCACGCCCATCATCATGCTCACCGCGAAGGGCGAAGACGTCGACCGCATCGTCGGCCTGGAAGTCGGCGCCGACGACTACCTGGGCAAGCCGTTCAACCCTCGCGAGCTGCTGGCGCGCGTGCACGCCGTGCTGCGCCGCCGCCCCGCGCAGGAAGCGCCCGGCGCGCCCTCTTCCGACAACGAGGTGGTGAGCTTCGGCCCCTTCGCGTTCGACCTCGGCGCCCGCACCCTGCGCAAGAACGGCGAGGAACTGCCCCTGACCACCGGCGAATTCGCGATGCTCAAGGCGCTCGTGCGCCACCCGCGCCAGCCGCTGTCGCGCGAGAAGCTCGCGCAGCTGGCCCGCGGCCGCGAGTTCGAGCCGTTCGACCGCAGCCTCGACGTGCAGGTCTCGCGCCTGCGCAAGCTGATCGAGGCCGATCCCGCCTCGCCGCGCTACATCCAGACGGTCTGGGGCGTCGGCTACGTGTTCGTGCCGGACGGCGCGGGCTGATCGCGGCGGCGCGCGGCGCGCGCGCATGACAAATGACACGGCCGTGCCGGTATCCCCGAATGACAAAGATGCCGGCGCACCCCACAATGCCTGCTGAGCAGACGCGTCGTCTGTCGTTCGTCACCTGTCCTTGCCGATGATCCGCGCCGTCATGACCCACACCGAGCAAACCAGCCCTGCGCCGCTGGAAACCGCGCCGGCTCCGCTGGAGATGCGGCCGCGCCTGGGCCTGTCGCTGTTCTGGCGCACCTTCTTCCTGCTGTCGCTGCTGCTCATAGGCTCCATCGTGGCCTGGCTGCAGACCTTCCGGGCGCTGGAGTTCGAGCCGCGCGCGGTGCAGACGGCGCAGCAGATCGCCTCGCTGGTGAACCTCAGCCGCGCGGCGCTGGTGCACGCCGACCCGATCGCGCGCGTCTCGCTGATCAAGACCCTGGCCGACCAGGAAGGCGTGCGCATCGTGCCGCGCGAGCCCAAGGACAAGTTCGCGCCGCTGTCGGCCAGTGCGATGGACCGGCGCATCCTGGACGAGCTGGCCGGGCGGCTGGGCAACGGCGCCATCATGGCCAGCAGCGTCAACGGCGAGGAAGGCCTGTGGATCGGCTTTCGCATCGACCGCGACGGCTACTGGATGCTGCTGGACCGCAACAAGTTCTCGCAGGTGGGCGGCAAGACCTGGCTGGTCTGGCTGATCACGGCGGCGGCCTTGTCGCTGGCGGGCGCGGCGGTGATCGCGCGCCTGATCAACCGGCCGCTCAAGCAGCTCTCGTTTGCCGCCAGCCGCGTGCGCGACGGCGACTTCGATGCCAGCCGGCTGGACGAAAAGGCGGTGACCAGCGAGATCCGCGAGGTGAACATCGGCTTCAACCGCATGGCGCAGCAGCTCGCCAAGATCGAGCAGGACCGCGCGGTGATGCTCGCCGGCATCTCGCACGACCTGCGCACGCCGCTGGCCCGCCTGCGGCTGGAAACCGAGATGAGCGTGGTGGACCCCGATGCGCGCGAGCACATGGCCGCCGACATCGACCAGCTCGACGCGATCATCGACAAGTTCCTGGACTACGCCCGCCCGGACCACGCGGAGCTCAAGCCGGTGGTGCTGAACGACGTGATCGAGGCCTGCATGTACGCCATCGAGGACCACGGCGACATCCGCGTGAACCTCGACATGCCCAAGAACCTGCAGGTGCTGGCCGACGAAGTGGAGCTTGCCCGCGTCGTCTCCAACCTGCTGGAAAACGCGCGCCGCTACGGCAAGACGCCGGAGACCGGCATCGCGGTGGTGGACATCGCGGCCAAGGCGCGCAACGAGTGGGTGCTGCTGAAGGTGCGCGACCACGGCATGGGCGTGTCGCCGGAGGCGCTGCCGAACCTCGTGAAGCCCTTCTTCCGCGGCGATGCGGCCCGCACGGCGGCCACCGGCGCCGGCCTGGGCCTGGCGATCGTCGACAAGACGGTGCAGCGCATGGGTGGGATCTTCGCGCTGTCGAACACCAGCTCCGGCGGGCTGGCCGCGCACATCAAGCTGCAGCGGCCGAAGATGATGCCGCCGATGCCGGGCGGCGGCAACGGCGAGTCGGAACGGAACTGGGCGAAGGAAGCGGCCTGAGGGCTACTTCGCCAGCAGCACCACCGCCCGCGCCTCGATGCCCTGCCCCATCCCCACGGGGCCCAGCCGTTCGGCCGTCTTGGCCTTCACGTTGACCTGAGCCGGCGCGACGGCCAGCGCCTGCGCGATGCGCACGCGCATGGCCTCGATGTGCGGCGCCAGCTTCGGCGCCTGTGCCACCACGGTGCTGTCGACGTTGACGAGGTTCCACCCGCCTTCGCGCACCCGCCGCATCGCTTCCTGCAACAGCGCCACGGAATCGGCGCCGCGAAAGCGTTCGTCGGTGTCCGGAAAATGGCGGCCGATGTCGCCCAGCCCCGCTGCGCCGAGCAGCGCATCGGTGATCGCGTGCAGCAGCACGTCGGCATCCGAGTGCCCCAGCAGCCCGCGTTCGTGCGGGATCTCCACGCCGCCGATCACCAGGCGGCGCCCCGGCACCAGGGCGTGCGTGTCCCAGCCTTCGCCGATGCGCAGTTCCACGCTAGCGGACGCGACCGCGCAGCACGGCCTCGGCCATCGCGAAGTCCTCGGGGTAGGTGACCTTGAAGTTCTGCGCGCCGGCTTCCACCAGCAGCGGCTTCAGGCCCATCTTCTCGATCGCGCTGGACTCGTCGGTGACGTCGCCGCCCGCCCCCTCCAGCGCCTGCCGCAGCATGCCCAGGCGGAACATCTGCGGCGTCTGCGCCTGCCACTTGTCCGTGCGCGTCACGGTCGCCGCGACGCGGCCGTTCTCGCCGATCTTCAGCGTGTCGGGCAGCGGATGGGCCAGCAGGCCGCCCACCTCGTCGTTGCTGCACTGGTCGATCAGGCGGTCGATCAGCTGCGGCGTGATGAGGCAGCGCGCGGCGTCGTGCACCAGCACCCAGTCGCTGTCGACGGCGCCGGCGCGGCGCAGTTCGCGCAGGCCGTTGGCCACGCTCTGCGCGCGCGTGGCTCCGCCGCAGGGCACGACCAGGGCCGAGGTGGTGGGGTTGCGTTCGAAGAAGCCGTCGGTCGGCGCCACCACCACCAGCGTGCGCGCGATGCGCTTGACGCCGGCGAAGGCGGACAGGGTGTGCCAGATCATCGGCTGGCCGGCCACACGTTCGTATTGCTTCGGGCCGGCCGTGCCGGCGCGGCTGCCGTTGCCGGCGCAGGGGACCAGGGCGAAGTAGCGGGAGCTGGATGCGGTTGCGTTCATATCCGTCCCTTTCATTCTAAGGAGAGCGTCGTTCCCCCTACAATGGTCGCACACCCCGCCCTCTCCAGGCGCGGGGTGTTTTGCATTTTTGCCGTCGCTCCCCCGTATGGACCTGCCCAAGCTTTCCCCTGGACGAAGGATGACCGTGCCGCGGCCGGTCGGCTCGGCCGACGCGCTGCTGCTGGCGCGGCTGGCCCAGCGCGAACTGCTGGACGGCAAGCTCACCGCCATCGTCACGGCCGACGCCAACGACGCCCAGCGCCTGCTGGACGAGATCGCCTTCTTCGCGCCCGACTTGCGGTGCGCCCTCTTCCCGGACTGGGAAACGCTGCCCTACGACCAGTTCTCGCCCCACCAGGACCTGATCAGCGAGCGGCTCGCCACGCTCTGGCGCATCCTGCAACGCGAGGCCGACGTGGTGCTGGTGCCCGCGAGCACGGCCCTGTACCGCGTCGCGCCGCCGGCCTTCCTGGCCGGCTACACCTTCCACTTCCGCGTGCAGCAGAAGCTGGACGAGGCGCGGCTGAAGGCGCAGCTCACGCTGGCCGGCTACAACCACGTGACGCAGGTGGTGAGCCCCGGCGAATACGCCGTGCGCGGCGGCCTCATCGACCTGTTCCCCATGGGCTCTCCGGTGCCGTACCGCGTGGACCTGTTCGACGACGAGGTCGACTCGATCCGCACCTTCGACCCGGACACGCAGCGCAGCCTGTACCCGGTGCCCGAGGTGCGGCTGCTGCCCGGGCGCGAATTCCCGATGGACGACGACGCGCGCTCGCGTTTCCGCAGCCGCTGGCGCGAGCTGCTCGAAGGCGACCCGACCAAGAGCCGCATCTACAAGGACATGGGCAACGGCGTCGCCACCGCCGGCATCGAGTACTACCTGCCGCTGTTCTTCGAGGACACGGCCACGGTGTTCGACTACTTCGGCGAGCAGTCGACGCTGGTGCTGCACGGCGAACTGGAGCCTGCGTTCCAGCGCTTCTGGCAGGACACGCGGGACCGCTATCGCCTGGTGCAAGGGGACCCCGAGCGCCCCGTGCTGCCGCCGGAGGCGCTGTTCCTCTCCAGCGAGCAGTTCTACACGCGCGCCAACGAACAGGCGCAGCTCGCGCTCAAGTCGGTGCCGCAGGAGGAAGGCTACGCGGAGTTCCGCCGGCTGCCGGACCTCGCCGTGGTGCGCGGCGCCGAGGAGCCGCTGAAGAACTTCAAATACCACGCGCAGCATTCGACGCATCGCGTGCTGGTGCTGGCCGAAAGCGCGGGCCGGCGCGAGAGCCTGCTCGATTTCCTGCGCGCCAGCCACCTCACGCTGCCGGCCTTCGAGACGCTCGCGGAGTTCCAGGCCAGCGAGGAAAAGCTGGGGATCGCGACCGCGGCGCTGGCGAGCGGCTTCGCCTGGGCCGAGGAGCGCATCGACTTCGTCACCGAGACGGAGCTGTTCGCCAGCGCGCCCACCGCGCGGCGGCGCAAGAAGCAGGAGCAGGTCAGCGACGTCGAGGCGCTGATCAAGGATCTCTCGGAGCTCAATATCGGCGACCCCGTCGTGCATGCGCAGCACGGCATCGGCCGCTACCGCGGCCTCATGAGCATGGACGTGGGCCAGGGCAGCACGGAGTTCCTGCACCTGGAATACGCCGACAAGGCGACCCTCTACGTGCCGGTCAGCCAGCTGCACCAGATCAGCCGCTACACCGGCGTGGGCGCCGACGAGGCACCCCTGCACAAGCTGGGTTCCGGCCAGTGGGAGAAGGCCAGGCGCAGGGCGGCCGAACAGGTGCGCGACACCGCGGCCGAACTGCTGAACCTGTATGCGCGCCGCGCCGCGCGCCAGGGCCACGCCTTCCGTTTCTCGGCCCAGGACTACGAGGCCTTCGCCGACGACTTCGGCTTCGAGGAGACGCCGGACCAGAAGGCGGCGATCCACGCGGTGATCCAGGACATGGTGTCGCCGCAGCCGATGGACCGCCTGGTCTGCGGCGACGTCGGCTTCGGCAAGACCGAGGTGGCGCTGCGTGCCGCCTTCGTCGCGATCACGGGCGGCAAGCAGGTCGCCTTCCTCGCGCCGACCACGCTGCTGGCGGAGCAGCATTACCAGACGCTGGTCGACCGCTTCAGCAAGTGGCCGGTGAAGGTGGCGGAAATGAGCCGCTTCCGCTCCGGCAAGGAGATCACGGCGGCGGCCAAGGGCCTGGAGGACGGCAGCATCGACATCGTCGTGGGCACGCACAAGCTGCTCTCCACCTCGATCAAGTTCAAGAACCTGGGCCTGCTGATCATCGACGAGGAGCACCGCTTCGGCGTGCGCCACAAGGAGGCGATCAAGGCCATGCGGGCCGAAGTGGACGTGCTCACGCTCACGGCCACTCCGATCCCGCGCACGCTGGGCATGGCGCTGGAGGGGCTGCGCGACCTGTCGGTGATCGCCACCGCGCCTCAGCGGCGGCTGGCCATCAAGACCTTCGTCCGCAACGAGGGCAACGGCGTGATCCGCGAGGCGGTGCTGCGCGAATTGAAGCGCGGCGGCCAGGTGTACTTCCTGCACAACGAGGTGGAGACGATCCAGAACCGGCGCGAAGCGCTGGAGCGCCTGCTCCCGGAGGCGCGCATCGCCGTCGCCCACGGCCAGATGGCCGAGCGCGAGCTGGAGCGCGTGATGCGCGAGTTCATCCAGCAGCGCCACAACGTGCTGCTGTGCTCCACCATCATCGAGACCGGCATCGACGTGCCGACGGCCAACACCATCGTGATCGCGCGCGCGGACAAGTTCGGCCTGGCGCAATTGCACCAGCTGCGCGGGCGCGTCGGCCGCAGCCACCACCAGGCCTATGCCTACCTGATGGTGCCGGACATCGAGAGCCTCACCAAGCAGGCGGCGCAGCGGCTGGAGGCGATCCAGCAGATGGAGGAGCTGGGCTCGGGCTTCTATCTGGCGATGCACGACCTGGAGATCCGCGGCGCCGGCGAGGTGCTGGGCGAGAACCAGAGCGGCAACATGCTGGAGGTCGGCTTCCAGCTGTACAACGAGATGCTGTCGGAGGCGGTGAGGTCGCTCAAGGCCGGCAAGGAGCCGGACCTGCTGGCGCCGCTGTCCGTCACCACCGAAATCAACCTGCACGCGCCGGCGCTGCTGCCGGACGACTACTGCGGCGACGTGCACCTGCGCCTGTCCTTCTACAAGAAGCTGGCCACGGCGAAGAACGTCGACCAGATCGACCGCCTGCTGGAGGAGATCGTCGACCGCTTCGGCAAGCTGCCGCCGCAGGGCCAGACGCTGATCGACGTGCACCGCCTGCGCGTGCTGGCGCGGCCCTACGGCGTGGTGAAGGTCGATGCGGCGCCGACGATGATCAACATCACCTTCCGCCCGAACCCGCCGGTGGAGCCGCTGGCGATCATCCAGCTGGTGCAGAAGAACAAGCACATCAAGCTGGCCGGCAACGACAAGCTGCGCATCGAGAAGTCGCTGGTGGACGCGAAGGACCGGGCGCAGATGGTGCGGGATGTGCTGCGGTCGCTGGGGCAGCCGAAGGTGGCGGAGCCGGCGTAGCAGGCTGCACCGCCCGCGCAGGCCGGAACCCGTAGGCTGGCGGTGAACCGCGCGCAGCGCGCGTGAACCCCAGCGCTTCGCGCAGCGCTGGGGTTCCGCTCCCGCTGCACCGCCAGCCTACGCAATCCGCCCGGACCGCGCGGCGACCGTTGACTCCTGCCACCCCCGGCCTAGACTCGCCCCATGAGCCGTGCCCTCCGCCGCCTGCTCTGCCTCCTGGCCCTGCTGCCCGCCATGCTCGGGGCCTTGGCGGAGGATGTTGCCCGGGCGCCGGTGGTCGTGCTGCAGGTCGACGGCGCGATCGGCCCGGCCACCGCGGATTACCTGCACCGCGGGCTCGCGCTGGCGCAGCGCCAGCGCGCGCAACTGCTGGTGCTGCAGATCGACACGCCCGGCGGGCTGGACGCCGCGATGCGCAGCATGATCAAGGACATCCTCTCCTCGAGCGTGCCGGTCGCGACCTTCGTCGCGCCGGGCGGCGCGCGCGCGGCCAGCGCCGGGACGTATCTCCTCTACGCCAGCCACGTCGCCGCGATGACGCCGGCCAGCAACCTCGGTGCGGCCACGCCGGTGGCCATCGGCATGCCGGGCGGCGGCCAGCCGGCCAACCCGCTGCCGGCCCGGCCGGCCTCGGGCGCCAGTGCCGCAGCGGCCCCCGAAGCCGGCGACGCGATGGCGGCCAAGCGCATCCACGACGCTTCGGCCTACATCCGCAGCCTGGCGCAATTGCGCGGCCGCAATGCCGAGTGGGCGGAGCGGGCGGTGCGCGAAGCGGTGAGCCTGGCGGCGGCGGAGGCGCTGCAACTGAAGGTGGTGGACCTGGTCGCCACCGACGTTCCCGACCTGCTGCGCCAGCTGGACGGCCGCGAGCTGCGCGTGAACAACGGCATGCAGCGCCTGCAGACGCTGGGCGCCCCGGTGCAGCCCTTCGAGGAGGACTGGCGCAGCCGCCTCCTCTCCACCATCACCAATCCCAGCCTCGCGCTGCTGTTGATGATGGTCGGCCTGTACGGGCTGGCCTTCGAGTTCGGCAACCCGGGCATGGTGGCGCCGGGCGTCATCGGCGCCATCTGCCTGCTGCTGGCCCTGTTCGCGCTGCAGATGCTGCCGGTGAACTACGCGGGCCTGGCGCTGATCCTGCTGGGCATCGGCTTCCTCGCCGCGGAGGCCTTCGTTCCGAGCTATGGCGCGCTGGGGCTGGGGGGCATCGTGGCCTTCGGCTTCGGCTGCGTGATCCTGATCGACAGCGACTCGCCCGGCTGGGGCATTCCGCTGCCGCTGATCGGTGGCTTGGCGCTGCTGTCCGCTGGTTTCATCGCGGTCGTGGCCGGCATGGCGGCGCGGGCACGCCGGCGGCCGGTGGTGACGGGCGCGCAGACGCTGGTGGGCGCCAGCGGCAAGCTGGTGGAATATTCCGGCGGCCAGGGCTGGGCGCTGGTGCGGGGCGAGCACTGGAAGGTGCACGGCCCGGAACAGCTGCAGCCTGGCGACACGGTGCGGATCACCGGCCTGCGCGGCGGCCTGCTCGAAGTGGCGCCGACCTGAGCGACGGGTCGGACAAGAAGGAGAACGACATGCTTGTCGGCGGCGGCCTCGGCCTGGTGGTGCTCCTGCTGGCGGTGCTGGCGGCATCGGCGCTGCGCGTGCTGCGCGAGTACGAGCGCGGCGTGGTGTTCCAGCTCGGGCGCTTCTGGAAGGTCAAGGGTCCGGGCCTGGTCATCCTGATCCCGGGCATCCAGCAGATGGTGCGCGTGGACCTGCGCGTCGTGGTGATGGACATCCCGAGCCAGGACGTGATCACCCGCGACAACGTGTCGGTGAAGGTGAGCGCGGTGCTGTACTTCCGGGTGGTGGACCCCGAGCGGGCCATCATCCAGGTCGAGCGCTTCCTGGAGGCGACCAGCCAGCTGGCGCAGACGACGCTGCGCGCCGTCCTGGGCAAGCACGAGCTCGACGACCTGCTGGCCGAACGGGAGCGCCTGAACCTCGACGTGCAGAAGATCCTGGACGCGCAGACCGACACCTGGGGCATCAAGGTGACCAACGTCGAGATCAAGCACGTGGACCTGAACGACACCATGGTGCGCGCCATCGCGCGCCAGGCCGAGGCCGAGCGCGAGCGCCGTGCCAAGGTGATCCACGCGGAAGGCGAGTTGCAGGCCTCGCACAAGCTGGCCGAGGCAGCCGAGGTGCTGGCGCACCAGCCGCAGGCCCTGCAACTGCGCTACCTGGAGACGCTGACCGTCATCGCCGCGGACAAGAACTCCACGATCGTGTTCCCCCTGCCGCTGGACATCGTCGGTCCCCTGATGCGCCGGTTCATCAAGCCCGACGAGGGGTGAGCCGGGGCCCCACCGCTGCCACGGTCACTACACTGTGGTCGTGGAGTCCGTGATGTTCGATGTGCTGCTCGCCGGCCTGGCGCTGGCGCTGGCCCTGTGGCTGCGGCCGTGGCGCCTGCTGGCGGGCCGCGCGGCGCTGGTCACGCCGCTGCTGGCCACGCTGGTGATCCTGCCCTGGCTGTGGGCGCTGCCCGCGCTGCTGCAGGTCTCCGTCCAGCTGCAGTGGTCCGGCGCCGTGCTGGTGCTGCTGATGCTCGGGTGGCCCATCGCCGTGCCGGTGCTGCTGCTGGTCGCCGCGCTGGCCTGGCTGATCTCGCCGATGTCTGCCCAGGCCGCCCTGGCCGTCGGCGTGTGGCAGGGCATCGTGCCCGCGACGCTGGCGCTCGCGGCCGGCGCGGCGGTGCGGCGCTGGCTGCCGCCCCATCCCTTCGTCTACATCCTCGGCCGCGGGTTCCTGAGCGCCGTGGTGTGCCTGTTCGCGGCGCGCCTGCTCGCGCAGCAGTTCGGCACGCCGTGGGCGGCGCCCGCGAGCGGCATGGGACTGGTGGTCGCGCAGTGGCTGATGGCGTGGGGCGACGCCTTCGTCACCGGCATGCTCACGGCCATCTTCGTGGCGTTCAAGCCCCAGTGGCTGCTGACCTGGTCGGACGCGCGCTACCTGCGGCGCTGAGGCAGGGTCCCGGCCGCGATGCGAAAATCCCTGCCATGCCCGTCCAGGAATTCCCCCCCGGCCTCGAGATCCGGGGCTTCACGCCGCCGCTGCGCCTTGCCGATTTCAAGCTGATCGCCTTCGACATGGACTCCACGCTGATCAACATCGAGTGCGTGGACGAGATCGCCGATGCCGTGGGCATGAAGGCCGAAGTGGCCGCCATCACCGAGGCCGCGATGCGCGGCGAGATCGCCGACTACAAGGAAAGCCTGCGCCAGCGCGTCGCGCTCCTCAAGGGCGTGACGGTCGCCGACCTGGAAGAGATCTACGTGCAGCGCCTGCAGCTCAATCCCGGCGCGGAAAGGCTGGTGCAGGCCTGCAAGGCCGCGGGCCTGAAGACGCTGCTGGTCTCGGGCGGCTTCACCTTCTTCACCGACCGCATCCGCGACCGCCTCGGGATCGACTTCACGCGCTCCAACGTGCTGGAGATCCGCTCCGGCCCGAACTGCGGCGAGCTGACCGGCCGCATGGTGGACCAGCCCTGGGGCGACATCTGCGACGGCGCGGAGAAACGCAGGATGCTGCTGGAAACCTGCCGGCAGCTCGGGATCCCGCCGCAGCAGGCCATCGCGATGGGCGACGGGGCCAACGACCTTCCCATGATGGGAGAGGCGGGGCTGTCGGTGGCGTACCACGCCAAGCCGAAGGTGCGGGAGCAGGCGATGGTGGCGATCAACGATGGGGGACTCGACCGGCTGCTGGAGGTGTTCGCGTAGGGGCTGGGGTGGACTCGTAGGCTGGTGGTGAGCGCGCGCAGCGCCGAACCCCAGCGCTTCGCGCACCGCTGGGGTTTCGCTTCGCTCCACCGCCAGCCTACGGCCCACCGGCCCACCGGCCCACCCGGCCCACCCGGCCCACCGGCCCACCGGCCCACCCGGCCCACCGGCCCACCGGCCCACCCGGCCCACCCGGCCCACCCGGCCCACCCGGCCCACCCGGCCCACCGGCCCACCGGCCCACCGGCCCACCGGCCTACCCGGCCACGCCGTTCAAACCCGCTGCACCACCGGCCGACCCGATTCGACTTCGAAGCGCGCGAGCGTGCCGACGCCGCTCTCCCGCCGCGTCACGTCGTCCACGCCGCGCAGCGTCACCTGCAGCCGCTGCGGCGTGAACTCCGCCAGCCCATACCCCCGGTGGTCCGCCTCGGCGTAGACGAAATGCGGGTTCTCCGCCAGCCGCACGCCGATCGTCTCGGGCCGGGTCGTGCGCGAGGTGATGCTGGTGCCGCAGAACTCCACGCCGACACTCGCGCTCTCGGGCCGCTCGTAATCCGCCTTCACGTGCCCCACCCAGTTCTCGTGCACGTCGCCTCCGAGCAGCACCGGATTGGACGCGCGCGATTCCTGCAGCGCCTCCACCAGGCGTCCGCGCGCCGCCGCGTAGCCGTCCCAGCCGTCGTTCCACAGCAGCCGGCCCGGGCCCGGTGCGAAGTCGCGCTGGCCGAACAGCGTGGACTGCCCGATCACCGTCCAGGCGGCGCCGGCGCGCGCGAGCTGCGCGGCCAGCCACGCTTCCTGCTCCATGCCCAGCATGGTCCGCGAGGCATCGTTCCAGATCGGACATTGCAGCGGGTTGACGACGCTGGAGCCGGTCAGCCCGCCCGCGGTGCAGGCCTGCGGACTGCGGTACTGGCGCGTGTCCAGCAGGAGCAGCGAGGCGAGCCGCCCGAAGCGCTGCTGGCCGTAGATGCGCAGCCCCCGGCCGCTCGCCAGCCCCTCGAGCGCGCGCGTCAGCACGCTCGCGCGCACCGGCGTGTGCTCGTACCACGCCTGGTACGCGAGCGCGCGCCGGCGCGGGAAGTCCGCCACCGCGGGGCCCGCACTGCCCGCCTGCTCGCCCGCGTAGTCGTTCTGCACCTCGTGGTCGTCCCAGGTGTACAGCCACGGGCACGCGTGGTGCATCGCCTGCAGGTCGGCGTCGGTGCGGTACAGGGCGTAGCGCGCGCGGTAGTCGTCCAGCGAGAGCACCCAGCTGCCGCCCGGCGAGCGCACCGCGTTCACCGCGGTCGGGTACTCGTAGATGTAGTCGCCCAGGAACACCACCGCATCGGGCGCGTCCGCGCGCATCTGCCGGTAGGCGCTGAACCAGCCATGCTCCCAGCGCTGGCAGGAGGCGTAGGCCAGGCGCAGGCGCTGCACCGGCGCGTCGTCGGCGGGAAAGGTGCGCGTGCGCCCGACCGGGCTGGCCCAGGGGCCCGCCATGAAGCGATAGAAGTACCAGCGGTCGGGCGCCAGCCCCTGCGCCTCGACGTGCGCCGAATGCGCCAGCTCCGCCAGCGCCTGCGCCTGCCCCGACTGCGCGATGCGCGTGAAGGCTTCGTCTTCCGCGATCTCCCAGCGCAGCGTGACCGCATCGCGCGGCAGTCCGCTGCCGGCCAGGCGCGTCCACAGCACGACGGATGTGGCCGTCGGCGAGCCGCTCGCCACGCCGAGCGTGAACGGGTTGTCCGCGATGCGCGGTTGGCTCCACGCATGGCGCGGCAGCCACAGGGTGCTGGCCGCGGCGGCTGCGAGCTGCAGCAGCCGGCGCCGATCGCAGGAGTGCGCCATCACGCGGCGGCGCGGGGCGCGCCGGCCGGCCACCCGCGGATCAGTCCGAGCGCGCTCGCCCGCCACAGCAGGAAGCCCACGATCGACAGGTTCAGCAGGTTCCACGCGATCCCGTTCAGGAACGCCGCGCGGTAGGAGCCCGTGAGGTCGAACACCGCGCCCGACATCCAGCCGCCCAGCGCCATCCCCATCAGCGTCGCCATCAGCACCGTGCCCACCCGCGAGCCGACCTCGTCCGGCGCGAAGTACTCCCGCACGATCATCGGATAGCAGGGCACGATGCCGCCCTGGAACAGCCCGAACAGGGCCGACACGACATACAGCGAAACGAGCCCCTCGGACGGCAGGAACAGCAGCAGCGCCACGCCCTGCAGCAGCGAGCCGAGCAGCAGCGTGCGCAGCCCGCCGATGCGGTCGGAGATCCAGCCCGAGACGAGCCGGCTCACCACGCCCATCGCCAGCATCAGCGACAGCATCTCGGCGCCGCGCGCGGCGCCGAAGCCGAGGTCCCCGCAGTACGCCACGATGTGGACCTGCGGCATCGACATCGCGACACAGCACGCCACGCCCGCGGTGGACAGCAGCGCGAGCAGCAGGCCCGGCGCCATGCCGAGCGGACGCGCCGATGCGGCCGGCCCGCCCGAAACGGCCACCGGCGTGGCGACGGGCTGCGCGGGCGGGCGCCGCCGCAGGAACAGCGCCAGCGGCAGCATGCTCGCCAGGCAGAACACGCCCATGCCGATGTAGGTCTGGCGCCAGCCGACGGTGTCGATGAAGTGCTGCATCACCGGCGGCCACACCGTGCCGGCGGTGTAGTTGCCGCTCATGCAGATCGCCAGCGCGATGCCGCGGCGGCGGTCGAACCAGCGCGTCGTGTCCGCCACCAGCGGCGCGAAGCTCGCCGAGGTCCCGAGCAGGCCGATGAGCACGCCCTGCGCGGCGCCGAACAGCAGCACGTTGGGCGCGAGGCCCGCGGCAATGTAGCCCAGGCCCAGGCCGACGCCTCCCAGCATCACGACGACCATCACCCCGAAGCGGTCGGCCAACCGCCCCATGAGGATTCCGCCTAGGCCAAATCCCACCATCGTCAAGGTGTAGGGAATCGACGCATCGCCCCGTGCAATTCCGAAGTCCTGCTGCATCCGGGGCAACACCACCGTGATCGAATACATGCCGGATCCGCCGATCGTCATGAGAACGAGTGACATCACGAGGCGCCCCCAGGCGTAGGGCGATTCGATCCATTCGCGGCCGCTGGTCTGCATGGTTCCGGATTGGATACCATCCGGGCCTCGACGCAACGGGACCGCAGTCAGGGCTTTCCACATTGCCCTCCCCGTGCGTTGCCAAGGAGGAGATTCGATGCAGTACAGGCAATGGGCGGCGCAGGCAGTTCTCGCGCTGGCCGGTGTCGCGGGCGGACACGCCGCGCAGGCGGCGCAGCTGGTGGTGGGGCAGGTCGCCCCCCTGACGGGTCTGGAGGCGGCGCAGGGCCGCGCCTACTCGCTCGGAATGCAGCTCTATTTCAACCAGGTGAACAAGGCGGGCGGCATCAACGGCCACACCTTCAACCTCGTCAAGCGCGACGACAACGGGCGCCCCGAGGACACCCTCAGCGCCACGAAGGCCATGCTCGCCGAGGACCGGCCGCTGGTGCTGGCCGGCTTCTTCGGCAGCCGCAACATCGCCGAACTGCTGGCCGCCGGCGTGCTGGAGAAGGAACGCATCGCGCTGGTGGGCTACCGCACGACCGAGCTGCGCCCGCAGAACCCGCAGCTGTACAACGTGCGCGCGACGCTGCGCGACGAACTGCACAAGCTGACCGAGCACCTGGCCACCATCGGCATCACGCACCTGGGCCTGTTCTACGAAGACGGCGCCGGCGCCCCGGCGCTGCTCGAAGCCGCCGCCGAGGCCGCGGCAAAGGCGCACGCGACGATCGAGACCAAGGGCTCGTACCCCGCCGGCACGGCCCGCGCCACGCAGGCCGTCAACCTGTTCGTCAAGACCCCCCCGCAGGCGATCCTGATGGTGGCGAGCGGCGCGGCCGCCGCGGCCTTCATCGAGCAGTACCGCGCGGCCGGCGGTGCCGCGCAGCTGTTCGCGCATTCGGGCGCCGACATCGAGCAGCTCTCCAAGCGCCTGTCCGAGGAGCAGATGCAGGGCGTGGCGATCGCGCAGGTCACGCCCAACCCGTACCGGATCTCCACCCGCATCGGCAAGGAGTTCAACGACATCATCGCGAAGTCGCCGGCGCTGGAGGTGCCCGTGAGCTACTCGATGATCGAGGGCTTCATCGCCGCCAAGGTGATCGCCGAGGCCGTGCGGCGCCAGGGACCCAGGCCCACGCGCGAGGGCACGCAGCGGGCGCTGGATGCCATGGACAGCTACGACGCGGGCGGCTACCTGGTGGGCTTCAGGCCCGACCAGCACAACGGCTCGCGCTTCGTGGAGCTGTCGATCGTCAGCGGCGCCGGCCGCATCCGCCAGTAGGCGGCGCGTCCGGGCGGCGCCCGGACCGCGAAACGTCGGCTCCTGACTACACCGGCCCCTGCCCGGGGCCGACGGCGCGCCGGCTAGCTGGTGCTTATCGTGGACGGGCTTCGAGGAGCCACCATGCAGACCACCGCGCCCCGTCCGCGCCATTTCTCCATGGTCAGGGAATTCCACCTGGCCGACTTCTTCACCCTGGGCAACGCGGCCTGCGGGGTGGGCGCGATCCTGCTGGCCATGATGTTCATGGCCAGCGGCGACCGCGCGCATTTCCTGTTCGCGGCGGCGCTCGCGCCGGCGGCCTTCATCTTCGACGTGCTCGACGGCCGCATCGCGCGGGCCCGCCACCAGCACTCGGCGCTGGGCCGCGAGCTCGACTCGCTGTCCGACGTGATCTCCTTCGGCATGGCGCCGGCGGCACTTGCCTTCGCGGCCGGCCTGCAGGGCGGCTGGGACGCCGCGGCGCTGATCTACTTCGTGTGCTGCGGCGTCAGCCGCCTGGCGCGCTACAACGTGACGGCGGAGCAGCTCGCCGAGGACGATTCCGGCAAGGTGAAGTACTTCGAGGGCACGCCGATTCCCACCAGCGTGGTGCTCACCGGCGTCCTGGCGTGGGCGGCATGGCAGGGGCAACTGGGCGACCGCATCTGGGGCGGCGTGGTGGACCTGGGCCCGTGGGACTTCCACCCCATCGCCCTGCTCTTCGTGCTCTCCGGCAGCCTCATGATCAGCAAGACGCTGCGCATCCCGAAGTTCTAGGAGCAGGCGCCTAGTGTCCTGTCCCGTAAATATCTAGGCCCTCGCTGCCCCGTATCGGGCCGCAGGCAAGGCGCGGGCGCGGGTCAAGCCTGGACGGTTTGACCCGTGCACGCAACGCGGCATGCGGCCCGATACGGGGCAGCCCGGAGGGTTCGGCGCAGGCGGGGCCCTCGGCGGTCGTGCCGCGGGGGGGGGGCCCCCCCCCGGGGGCCCCCCCGGGGCCCC